>CAZCDT010000021.1:0-14177 GCA_964497525.1 uncultured Bacteriovoracaceae bacterium | reverse complement strand
CCTATGACAACGAAATCCGAAGAAAGTCCGAACTCGGGCTATTTAATTCCTAGTTTTTTTAAGAATGCATCACTATTTGGTTCTCTTTGCAAAAAATCTCTCACAACCTCATTTGCATCTTTACTTGCTCCGGCCTCTAAAACAGCATGACGAAGTCTCATTCCAATCGTTTTATCTAAAAATCCATGTCTTGATTTTTCAAACTCAGAAGCAAAATCTGCTGCTAGATTATCGGCCCATGCATATCCATAATAACCAGCATCATATCCGCCAAAAAGATGATTAAATGAAGTAATAAATGATGTCCCCTTTGGATAAGGCATATAAATTTCTGCTAATACATCATTTGTTGTTTTTACAATATCAATTTTCTCACCCTTTTTTAGCATATGAATTTTTAAATCCATTAAACCAAAAGCAAACTGTCTACGATACATAATACCAATTGTTGCCAATTCACTCTTTTTAATTTTCTCTAACATTTCTGCAGGAAATTTATCGCTTGAGTCTTGATAATTAACAGCAAACAGATCAAGAACTCTTTTATCTTTTAACCACGCTTCAAAAACTTGCGACGGAACTTCCACAAAATCTCTTTGTACATTTGTTCCTGCAAAAGAAGCATATTTTGACCAAGTGAGAATACCGTGAAGTGCATGTCCAAACTCGTGAAACATTGTCTCAACATCTCTATATGGTAAAAGAGATGGCCTTTCGCTTGTTGGCTCTGGAAAATTTCCAACAATCGCCACAACAGGTCTTAAGTAATATCCTTTATCAAAAAGATATTTGCCACTTCTAATTGTAAACATCGCAAAATGGCCATATTTCCCATCAGAAGGTCTTGGATAAAGATCAAGATACAAATATCCCAATACATCTTTCGTTGTTTTATCACTAACTTCAACTAATTTTACTTTTGGTGCCCAAACATATGGGGCATCTACATATTTTATCTCTAAATTAAAAATTGTTGAAAAAACAGTAAACATTCCATCTAGAGTTTTTTCCATTTCAAAATATTTTTTCAAAGATTCAAGATCAAGATCATACTGAGTCTTTTCAAGTTTATTTACATAGTAATCTTTATCCCATGGATAAAGTATAGCATTTTCATTTGCAGTCTCTTCTGCTTTTAAAAGACGAAGCTCTTCAAGCTCTTCTTTAAACTTTGGTGCGATATCATCTGACAATTTTGAAACAAACTGTAAGGCAGTATTTCCTGACTTGGCCATTTTTGTTTCGATATTATAATCGGCCCATGAATTATATCCAAGGATACTGGCAAGTTCGGCCTTCTTCTGAACCACTTTTGTCATTAGTGATCTATTTTCTTTTGTGGCCCTAGAATTATATGCAATTAAAACTTTTTTTCTAACTTGTTCATTTGGTACACTTTGCATTAATGCTTTGATTTGATACTGAACACCAACTTGAAATTCATACGATCCATCTTTATTTTTTTTCAATTGCTGTAGAGTTTCTTCAGGAGTACCTGCTAACTCTTTTGCAGTTAATCGAATTGCTTTGCTACCTGAATTAGTAATGTTTTTTGAAATTTTGCTCGATAAATCAGAAAGTTCCTTTTTAATTCTTTTTACTTTCTTTTGTTCTGCATATGGTAGATGAAATCCAACTTTTTTATAATCAGTCATCGTATCATTTAAAAGTTTTAAATCTTCACCAACTAAATTTGGTTTTGTATCGAAAAATGCTTTGATAACTTTATAAACATCTTCTCTTGCCTGAGCATCTACACTCCATTGACTTAATTTCACCGTCATTTTATCGGTCTTTTCTCTAACACTTTTTACCATGCTGGTGTTTGTTAAAAGATCATATCGGGCCATAATAGATTCAATCACAAAAAATGCATCATCTAGTGCTCTTATTGTGTTATCAAAAGTTAATTTATCTAAAGGAAGAGCTGCAATTGAATCAAGAATTTCGCTTGCATTCTTCATAGCTTCTTTACCGTTTTTTTCAACTTCTTCTACAGTTGTTTCAAACACTGGCAAATCAGCTACAGATTTCATTTTCACTCCTTGAACTGGATCGATCTGTTTTGTTGCAACAGCTTTTTTCTTTGAATGAGAACATGCTGCAATCATTGCAAGAGTCGCAACAATCACTACACCTAAAACAAGAATTTTTTTCATGTGGTAGTCTCCTTACTAATTAATTAATACCTTTGACAATTCTGACCGTAATAATTGTATGATTTATTGGTTTTATAAGACAACAAAAAAATGATGATCACTTAAAACTTAAGACGGAATGCAACACTCTATCTAATTACAGAGCGAAATGATTTATTTAACTCTTTTTTTCTAATTCTTACTCTCTTTGGAGTAATTTCTACCCACTCATCATCATCAATCCATGTAAGTGCAAAATCCAGAGTCATTTCTACCTGAGGTGGTAAAATAATATTCTCATCTTTGCCGTGAGTTCTAACATTTGTTAAATGTTTTTCTTTTGTACAATTTACGTTGGCATCATTTTTTTTAGTATGTTCACCAATGACCATGCCTTGATAAACATCATCTCCTGGAGACACAAACTGACGACCTAAATCTAGCAAATTATATAGCGCATACGGGGTTGCCTTCCCCGATCTATCTGCAACAATTGCACCATTTTGCCTAACAAGCATTTCACCTAAATGAGGATGATATCCGTCAAAATAGGTAGACATAATACCTTCACCCTTAGTGTCTGTTAAAAATATTCCTCGATAGCCTATAATGCCTCTAGCAGGAATTCTAAACTCAACTCGAACCCTACCACTACCAAGAGTTTGCATCGTTTTTAAATGACCTTTTCTACTTGATAATTTTTCCGTTACAGTTCCTGTATATTTTTCAGGAATATCTAAAACTAAAATTTCAAATGGCTCTAAAATATCTCCATTTTCCAAAGTTTGAAATAAAACTTCTGGCCTTCCAACCATTAGCTCATATCCCTCTCGCCTTATTTCCTCAAATACAATCGCAAGCTGCAACTCTCCTCGAGCTTTTAATTTAAAAACCTTGGGATCAATTGTGCTTTCATATTGCAATGCTACGTTATGTTTACAGACATTGCTTAAAAATTCCTCTAGCTTTCTTGATGTTAAATACTCTCCATCTCTTCCAGAAAAGGGAGACGTACTAACAGAAACAAAAACAGAAACCGTCGGAGGAGCAACTGTTATGCGATCAAGAGGTTCTCTTTTTTGTAAATCACAAACAGTATCACCAATTCTTGGCAGAGTTGATCCTGCAACGATAACAATCTCTCCGGCATCGGCACGATCAATCTCTTTGGTTTTTAGTGAATCAAATATTTGAATAGAAGAAACTCTAAAAACATCTTCAATACCGTTTTCTCTGCAAAGTACATACTGTTTTTGCTTTTCAATACTTCCTCTTTGAATTCGACCAATAAGTTGTGCCCCAAGATAAGAAGAGTGAGTAAGGCTTGCAACTAAAAGCTGGAGCCCATCTCCTAGCGATATAAGAGGTTCGTTAAAAACATCGCTTGCAAGCAGATCTAAAATATCTTTCATATTTTCTTTTTTTACTAAAAGATCTGTCGTTGCCCATCCCTCTTTTGAGGAAGCATAAACAACTGGAATATTTAAATCAAAATCATCTTTTCCTAAAAAAGTTGCCATATCTAACAAGAGCTCTTCTGTCTCTTTTTTTACCTCTTCTATGCGTTGGTCTGGACGATCAATCTTATTTATGATTACCGCAATTTTTAAATTTCTCTCCATCGCTTTTTGTAAAACAAATCGCGTCTGTGGCAGTGGGCCTTCAGAAGCATCAACAAGTAAAAGCACTCCATCAACCATAAATAAAGAGCGCTCTACTTCTCCACCAAAATCAGAATGTCCTGGAGTATCTAAAATGTTAATTTTTGTATTATTCCAATTAATAGCGCAATTTTTTGCCCTAATTGTAATACCTCTTTCTCTTTCAATGTCCCCTGAATCCATAACTCTTTCAACAGTTCCAGCACGTTCATTTAACGCTCCGGACTGTTTTAAAAGCTCATCTAAAAGTGTTGTTTTTCCATGATCGACGTGTGCGACAATCGCTACATTTTTTAATTTCGTAAAGCTCATTACATTTTTCTTTTAATTTGAAGTTGTTTTAGAGCTGTCAAGATACATGACATCCATATACTTGAAAAGCATTTTTATAATTACAAGATAACGTCTTGTATTACTTATGATTTTAATTTTAGACACAAATATTTCTAAAATTATTCTCAAAAAGTCCGATAAATCTTAACAAGTATTGGATACATGTTCTGTTTTATATAACAGTTCTAATTGGATAGGCAAAAATGAAGCATTTAGCAAAAGTTTTAAAAATAAATCCTTTTGAAAACGAAAATGCGATCAGTGATCTAAAAAAAGAAGTAGAACTTTATCAAACAAAACATAAAAAAACATGTGAGATGGCGGCCAGGGCCATTTTGTATGCTCTTGATTTAAAAGATCACTATACATTTAATCACAGTACAAGAGTCGCTTTTTACTCGCTTATTTTAGGAAAAGAGATTGGTCTTACCCCTCAAGAACTGTATGACTTAGAATTGACTGCTCTTTTTCACGATATTGGCAAAATTGGAATTCCAGACTCAATTCTTTTGAAGGAGTCGCGTCTTGATAATGATGAATTTGAGATAATGAAAACTCATCCCGTAAAGACCGCAGAGATTTTATCAAACTTTGAGGATTTTGAAAAAATTGCAATCGATGCAAAATATCATCATGAAAGATTTGATGGAAAAGGTTATCCAGATGGTCTAAAAGGAGAAAATATCCCATACTTTTCGCGCATTATTTTAATTGGGGATACATTTGATGCAATGACATCTTCTCGTCCGTATCGAAAAGGTCTTGCTTTGGCCATCGCGTTTGAAGAGTTACTAGAGTTTTCTGGAACTCAGTTTGATCCGCACCTTGTAAAATATTTTCTAAAGGCCATGGAGAAAGAAGAAAAATCTTTAGATACAAAATTTAAGCTAGAGATTATTGGAAGTAGCTTTGACAAAAAAGCGGCCTAAACCTCCTCCCTCGCGCCAATATTTTTTTATTCTTCAATTACTGGCGTAATTGATATTTCTGTTAATTGATCTGCAACATTTGGAAATTTTAAATCAAGAGCATTTCCAACATTAACTTCATTTGCAAAAGAAAACAAAATTTTTCCATCTTTATTAATAAGCTTCCCACTAAATAATATTAAAGTACTTGGGCCATAAGTTTTCTCATCCAAAATAAACTTACCAAACAGTTTTAAGGATACTCCACTTGATGTTTTAAATATTTGTTCGCCTCTTCCAAGCAAGTCTTCAACAGCTAAAAACTCACTGACAAGCACTAATCCTTTATCGATGCCTTTCTTTTGAACTATTCCAATATGAACGTTTATGCCAGCAAAAACATATAATGAAAAAAGACTAAAAATCAAAAGGAAAAAGAATTTATACACGAATAATCCCTTAATCTATAAATTGGTCAATATTTATCGTACCATAAAAAACTTCTTTAACACTACCTGCAAGCAATGCTTTTGTACTATTTTTATCAATAACAACCGATAAATCTCCACCTTTTGTTAGTACCTCAAAACTATCTTGTGGCATTAGAATATTCGCAATCCATGCACACGCAACAACACCTGTACCACACGAAAGAGTTTCTCCTTCAACACCTCTTTCATATGTACGAACCTTTATCTTATTTGCTGACAAGAATTGAAAGAAGTTTACGTTGGAACCATCTTTAAATCTATTATCGTCTCTTATTTTTTTTCCATGATATTCTACATCTATTGCATCAACATCTAAAACTCGAACGACAATATGCGGAACACCGCTATCTATAAAAAAAATCTCTCCTTGTGGATATAAATCAGCAAGATTTTCGTTTTTATGCTCAACTATATTATTTAAATACACCGCAATCATATTGTTTGATATTTTTGCTTGATACTCACGATCATAAACTAAAAAAGAGACGTCTCCTTGTCCTTTTAAAACACCTAATTTTTGAGCGAAATAAATAATTGCTCTTGCACCATTTCCACACATTTTTGCCACCGATCCATCAGCGTTATAGTACTCCATTTTAAACATGTGCTTTTTAGCTTTTTCAAAAAGCAAAACACCATCTGCACCAATTCCTTGATGTCTGCAACATAGTCTTTTAAATAAGCTAGCGTTTTTATCAGAAAGTATATTCAACCGATTATCTATTGCGATAAAGTCATTTCCTGTTGCAACCAATTTTACAAAATCAATTTTCATCTTTTATCTCAATTTATATGCAATAAGGAATTGCCAAAAAAGTGTCTTAGATATATAACTTAATAAAAGTTAAAAAATGGGATCATAGCTCAGTTGGTTAGAGCTCCCGGCTCATAACCGGGTGGTCCAAGGTTCAAGTCCTTGTGGTCCCACCATTTTTATGTTTTTTTCAATCCATTTTATAAATTTCGTTACTCTTGTATAAACTCCAAATTTGTTCTTTCTAGCACATCCTTCTCCCCAACTAACTATACCTGCTAGGTGATATTTTCCTGTAAAATCTGGTACTATAAGCGGACCTCCACTATCTCCAGAGCATGAATCTTTTTTACCTTCTTTGTAGCCTGCACAAATATTTGTTTCAAAAATTTCATCCTCATAAACTTCAGAACATGCAATATTGGACACTATTGGCAAATTAACTTCATATAAAATTCCATCTATCATCTCATCAGACTCGTGCTGCAATCCATAACCCAAAACTTTTGCAACAATTCCAGCACTCGACAAAAATTCATTTTCTTTTGTTATATATGGTAGAGGAGATATATTGTTAACGGGATGATCAAGATAAATCAATGCAATATCATTTTGAGTTGTCTGTGAATTATAATCGCGATGTATTATTATATTTTTGACTGATACACGATCCAACACATCTATATTTTTTAATAACTTCCCACCAAGAACAACTTCGATATCTAAAGCCTTTGCTTCTTCCAAACAGTGTGCGGCCGTCACAACCCACTGTGGATGAATTAATGTTCCTCCACAAAACTGAGCATCGGCACCATTTACAACACCTTTTTGCATTAACGCTGCCATCCACGGCCAATTTTTTTCAACAGCTCGTCTTCCGCCAACAATTTTTTCATCACTAGCAAACAAAAAAGTATTTATAAAAATACAAGAAACAAATAAAATGTAAAAAAATGATCTCAAACACATCCTCCTTGATGCAAACAAAATTTCTACAAAGATCATAAAAAAATGGTGCCATATTTTTTATAGCTTGTCTTACTTATATTTGTATTTTTATACTAAAAATTATGATCGAAATAAGAAAAATTACCCAACTTTGGAATAATCTAGACCTCGAATTAAAAAAAGAGCTATCAAGTGTTGGTATAAGTTGTTTTTCTGGCTGTACTTTTTGCTGTGAAACGCAAGAGGTCTTTACAACTTATTTTGAAATGATGCCTCTTGCAACACATCTTATTCAAAACGACCTTGCCGTAGATATGCTTGAAAAATTAGAACAAGCAGATACAAAATTCTGCATTCTTTTAAATAAAAACATCGGCTGCTCTTACTATGAATATCGACCAACAATATGTAGGCTCTTTGGTAACTCTAAAATTATCAAACGCAACAAAGAAGAGCTTGTTACTTGTAAAAAAATTAAAAATCACTTAATTCAAAAACAGTCGCGCCCTATCTATAATTTAAAAAATATTCCAAATATGAATCATTGGCAGCAATATATCTATAACGTAATCCCTGCAAATAATTATGAGCTCATGCCTATTAACCATGCCTTAAGGTTGGCCTTAGAAAAATTAACTCTTAAAAAACAATTTTTTCCTACCTAGAGAAAAATCAAACTTCAAAGTAACATAATTAGTGCAACAATTTCATGGATTTAAGACGTATCTTTAGAGAGGACTCTTTATGAACTACTTCCAAGATTTAGATCACGCCAGTAAACATTTTAAAACGTTTCAAAGTATTTACTTTCTAGGAGTAATCTTAACTGCTTTAATTGGACCAGCACTGTGTGCTCTGCCCATATTATTACTTGTTCAAGAAGAAATTATCTCTTGTGGAGAAGCAACTACTCATTTGCCATTCATTGTATTTTTTATAATGGCCATTGTTTTTCTTGGATTTATCATCGTAATGGAAAATTTCAGGCAAGATCAACTTAAAAAAAATGGAGGAAAAATACTAATTGATTTATTTCACTCAAAAAAAATTTCTAAAACCTCTCCTGATGAAAAAAAACGATCGCTTTATAGTATCGTTGAAGAAATGGCAATCGCAGGTGGGGTTCCTATCCCAGAGATACACATATTACACGAAGAAAAAAGTATTAATGCATTTTCGGCAGGAGTTAATTTAGATCAAGTCATAATTGCCGTAACTACAGGAGCCGTGGAAAAATTAAATCCACAAGAACTACAATCTCTTATTGCAAACCAATTCGCTCAAATTATCAATGGACATACAAAATATTTAACATTTTGCGCCTCTCAAATTTATGGACTTATATATATTCCACTTTTAGGCAAAAAACTTATTCGGGACCGATCTACTTCTGGTGGAATACTTGCAGGAATATTTGGATTACTCCTAATGTTTTTTGGATTTATTGGGACAATTTTTGCTAGCACTTTAATGTCTAGAATATCTTATCCATATGTAAAAGAGTTTGACACACAAGCGTCAGTTATAACCAATAGCAAAAATGGGATAGGTGGTGTTTTAAGAAAAATAATGCTTGATCCTCTTGCTGGAAAAATTTCTGATATTTTGGCCTGTCAAATGAAGCATCTTTTTTTTGCTAATCCTGAGTGCCATTTTATATTAAAAAATTCATATATTAACACACACCCACCGATTTCAGAGCGTATTGAGAATATCGATCCTAAATTTTTAAAAGAATCTCCTATTTTTGCGCAAAGAGAAGCCACTTTAATTGCAAATATTGCTTCCTTAACGACAGCAACAGGCCAATCCGAAGAGTTAAGTAACACAGATAAAACTATGGCCAGAGTAAACATCGAAAAAGTCATTGTTGATTCTGTTGGGAAGCTTAACGATAATGGACTTACCATCGCACATGATCTATTAAGTAACATACCACAAGAATTAAAAAATATTGCATACGATCCAAGTAGTTCGCACATAATTCCATTGGCCCTACTTCTGGACTCACGAGATGATATTTTAGAAAAACAAAAACAAATTATTGCTAATTCGGTCTTTGCTTCAGAGCTTGAGCACATAATAAAATCTGCTATACAACTTCAAAATCTATCTAGTGAATTAAAGCTTCCAACACTTGCCATAACCATTCCATCACTTAAAGAAACAAAAAACAAAGAACAATTAGGCAAAGTAGTTTTTGATCTGATTAAGGCCGATAACAAAATATCGCTATTTGAAATTTTAACTTATCTTATTCTTGAGTTAAAAATTATAAGTCCTGAGGAGAATCAAAAGTTTAAATATTTTTCCAATCAAATGGTTCAAATAGAGGCATCAACACTTTTTGCTCTTTTAGCATATTCCGGACATAAGGAAAAAACAGACATCTCTGGAGCTTTTCAGTCTGCAATTGAAAAATTTAAGACGCCAAATATAAAAATACCAGAGAGCAAAGAGCTTCGACTCGATGTTTTAAAGCAAAACTGTAGGTCACTTTTTTTATCTGTTCCGTCTATTAAGGAAGAGTTTTTAAGGGCATGTATCACATGTATTACCTACGATGGGAAAATAACACACAATGAGATGGATATATTAAAAATGTTTGGCATTATTCTTGAGTTTCCTATTCCTGCTCAAGTTCAGTAATGTATCTATTATAAATTTTTAAAACTTCATCATAGTTTTCAAGATTATTATGTTTTAAATATCCATTAAGTAAAATTTTACTTTTGGTTACGATCTCTTGTTTTACTGCATATGTTTCAAGAGCACTCAATTCTCTAATTTTTAAAATAAAATCTAAAGATTTTATTCTCCAATAATCCATCGCTTTAAACTTATGAGATAGCTGATCATCGTGTCCACCATATTTTTTTATAATCGGAGTCTCAATAAATCCTACTTCATACAGTGATGTCATTTTTAACCATAAATCATAATCTTCGCAGACAAGATACTCTTCATTAAACATACCACAAGATAGCAGTTCACTTCTTCTTAACAAAACGGCCGATGGACTAATTAAACAAAGAGGCAAAGAGTTTAAAAAAATTCTTCCACCACTTTTTTTGTGCTTGTTTTTTTGATTAACACGCACTCCGTTTCTAATCCAAATTTCCTCTCCATGCACAATAGGAATCTCTGGATTTTTTATAATAAAATCGACTTGTTTTTCTAATTTATCTTTAAGCCACTCATCGTCAGAGTCCAAAAATGCTAACCACTCACCACCTGAATTTCTAATTCCTGTATTTCTGGCGCTGCTAACACCTTTATTTTTTTGATACAGATAATTAATTTTTTCAGGATACTGTTTTAAATATTTGTCTACAATTTCTTTAGTGTTATCAGTAGATCCATCATCAATAATATAAATTTTATAATTGCAGTAAGTTTGATTTAAGACTGATTCTATCGCTCGACCGATATACTCCGCGCGATTATATACCGGAATAATTACACTAAAATCAGTATTATGACTCTGCATAAGAACTATCGATATATGTCACAATCTCTTGCAAAAGATCATGATCCATTTTCTTTTGTATTACATCTAAAACATCTATAAGCTGCATTAAATTTCTTGCTCCAACAATTGGAACACAATTTTTATACTGTAAATTATGCGCAATCGCATGGCCGAGTAAATCTTTTGAGTCGAGATTAAACCTCTCACATAAACCATTTACAACTTCTACTTTTTTTACAACTTCTTTTTTATCCCACCACGGGGCCCATGATCTTGCATCTATACGATCGTATTTGCGATCAGAAGTAACCCTTCTTGATAAAATACCTTTATCTAGGGTTCCCCAGCTCATAAAACTTATTTCATTTTGTATGCAGTATGGCACAATTTCTTTTAAAGCATCACGCGAAAAAAGATTTAACTGGGACTGTACAACCTTGATCTCACAAATTTCAGATGCCTTTAAAAGATCATCCATATTGGTGTTACATAACCCTATATGTAAAATTTTTTTTTGTTCATAGGCCTTGCTTAAAACTTCTAAAGGACGCCTAATATCAACTCGAGGATCAGGCCAATGAATCATATAAAGATCAATATAGTCTGAGTCTAGATCCTTTAAAGATCTATGCAGCATTTTTTCTGTAATTTTTGGATCGTTACTCATGTTAACGCGTTTATTATCGTGCCAATCGACGCCACTTTTGGAGACAATAAATACTTCATCGCGACATTTTTTAAACGCCTTTCCTATTCTTTGTTCAGATAATCCAAATCCATATATTGGTGCAGTATCAAAGATTTTCACACCAAACTCTTTTGCTTTAAGTAAAAGTTCTAGCGCATCATTTTCGCAAATATCTCCAAAGCCATAGCCTCCACCTTCACCACTTATGGCAGCTCCACCAAAAGCAAATGGAATTGAAGATACCGCAGCAAGCAAACTTATTTTTTTTTCGATCATCTTAATTTCTTTACGGCATTAACAATATCGTTTACAGATAATTTATGTTTTTTATAAAGCTCATCTGCTAAATATGCCGATTGGCCAAAATCACCGTTTATCCCAAGTGATTTAAGTTTAAAATTAACTCCATTTTGCAAAAGAGCATGAGAAAGGATTGCTCCCATGCCGCCAAGTATTTGATGATCTTCTACTGTGACAAGTCTTGACTTACATGCCTTTAATTCTTTTGCAATAGTTTTTACGTCTGGCCTATTAACAAAAGCGTTATTTATAATTGTCACACTCTTTTTATCTTTCTTTAATATTTCAGCAGCTTCGATGGCCTTAAAAAGCATCGGCCCTGAAGCAACAATTACTGCATCTTTTCCTTTTGCGACGACCTGTGCTTTTTCCCATCCATATTTTAGTTTTAATGCACTCTCTTTAGGAAAAGATTCTCGTCCTAAAAATAAAATGACTGAAGCAGGCGTTTTACCTTTTTTAATTTCAGAACTCATTTTTTCTACCGCGGAGGTTAAATAACTATAGGCATCTTGATAAGTCGCACATTGTATTAAAATTGTATTTGGAATCGATGCAAGTGCGCTTATATAAGTTGTCGCTTGATGAGATGCTCCATCTGCTGCATCTTGTAATCCTGCATGAGAAAAAACTCCTATAATCGGAGCTTGTGAAAGTTGTGCCATAATTAGCGGTAAATTGCCTTTAGTAATTCCAAATTGCGCAAAAGTATCAACAATTGGTATTAGACCATTTTTGGATAATCCAATTGCTGTAGAAATCATATTTGCTTCAGCAATGCCAATATCCATATAACGATCTGGATATGCTGTTTGAAACCCTTTCATTCCTGTCGAACCTGCAACATCACTACTAACAGAATAAATAGGATACCCTTTCTTTGTTAAATCAATGGCCGCAGCAGAAAGTCCATCTTGAACCTTAAATGTCTTTACAGTTTCTAATGTTTTTTTCTTTTTAGATGTTACTTGTTCGCTTTCTTTTAAAACATAATCTATTAACGTTCTTACTTCACCTGGAATATTGTTAGATAAAACTTCTTCTATAAAAAAAATGAATTTTTTATCATGCGGTTTTCCAGGATAACCATGTCCTCCAGAGCTTGCACTTTCTGTTTCTTTAAGCCCTTTTCCTTTTATTGTTTTAATCCATAGGCAAACAGGTTTTAAGCTATCACCTTCAAGTTGCTCAATTCCACACTTAACGGCATGATAAACTTTTTCTAAGTTGTGCCCATCATCCACTTTGATTACATGCCATCCTTGTGCCGCCAATGCTTCAAATGAATCCAACATTGAATATGAATCTTTATCAATTCTTCCAGAAAGCTTTGTATTATTATCAGATAAAACCATCAAAAACGGATTCATTTTCCCCTTTTTGCAAAAACCAGGGATTGTCGCAATTGCCTCTTTTGCCTCTCCCTCCATACAGGCACCATCGGAGATAACACAAATAGTTGTTCTGTCATTTTTTAAAAGTTTATCAGCTATTGCAAGACCTTGTGCCTGCGGCAATCCTGACCCAAGAGGGCCATTACTTATTAAAACGCCTTCAGGATTTAAGTGCCCCTCTCCATGCCCCGTTAGCTTACTTTTAATTGAACGAAATTTTAAAAGATCATGTAAACTCATGCCATCAAAACCATAATTTGCTCTGATAGCATATATACCGTTTTCAGCATGTCCTGCATCATTTACAAAATTAAATCTCTCATACCACTCTTTGTTTTTATCAGATGCACTAAACATAATTGCATGTAATGCAGACATTATCTCTGCATAAGCAGATGGACCGCCCCAATGAGCAGCAGCACCACCATTTACTGCCGCTTGATTCATTAAAATGACCAATGATCGAACAATATCAGGATCGGAAAGTGTAACTTCTTGACCGCGAAGGTCCTTTATTGTTTTAAAAAATTGTGGTTTTTTCTTTGGTGTTGACGCCAATTTGCTTTTTATTTTAATCGGAACAATAGCTTCTTCTTGCATTTTAAACCTCATAGTTACTTTATAGTATAATTGCATCCATAATCATGATTTAATTTTTAGTTTTTGAAAATCAAAATATTTGAAGTAACTCTTGCTCTTTTACAGCAAAGCGTTTATATTGAGCGACTCTGGTATTTTTAAAATTGAGGATATTTTTATGTCACGAGTATGTCAGTTAACTGGAAAGAAAAGATTAGTTGGTAACAAAGTTTCTCATGCAAACAACAGAACAAAAACAAAACAAGAAGTTAATCTTCATACAAAGAAAGTTTACGATCCTAAAACAGGAAAAACTGTAAAGATGAGACTTTCTACAAGAGCAATTAGAACTTTGGACAAAATTGGTTCTTTAAGCAAAGCTCAAGCAAAAATAAGAAAATAAATTTAATTTAACACTATTTCCCTTTTAAGAAAATAGATCACACTTGTGATCTATTTTTTTATAAACAGGATGTTTTGTATGCCGCCGAAGCACGTGATGTGCGAGAGG
>CAZCDT010000020.1:9102-44536 GCA_964497525.1 uncultured Bacteriovoracaceae bacterium | reverse complement strand
GGGTAATTTCAAGTTAAAATATGACTAGATAAACTTAAGACTAAAAACAGACTAAAAATTGAAAATATTAATTAATAAAAAAATCTATTTCCTACTTATCATTGCGATCATGACTATATTTGCAATGGTTTATGAACACTATTCCTTCAAAGAAAGATCCGAGAAAATAACATATTTTTCATCTATCTTAGGTGCACCCGTATGGTCACTATCTCGTGATGTTATTGAACGCTACAATAATATTTTTGTATCCAACAACGGCATAAATCAAGTCGAGATTTTAACAAATAACGAAATAATAGCTCACGCCAAAAGCGATAACTTCTATAACTGGAGGTCAAGTTTTCTTAAGAAAACTGGACTTGTATGGACGAGCTCTAAAATAGTCCCAATTATATATGAGGGAGAAGAATTAGCAACATTAAGTGTTACATGGATTAATACAAATATTACAATCTATGCACTTGTTTTATCATCATTGGTTATTTTCTTTTATGCAATATACTCATACTTTTTATTTGCACATAAAAGAGAAATTGATGAGATCAATAGACGTCTACAGCTAAGTGCGATTTTAGATAACATGCCCCACCTTGCTTGGCTTAAAAATAAAGAAGGCGAATTTCTGGAGATAAATCAATCTTTTTGCCACACCTTAAATATGAACAAAGATAAAATTTTACATAAACAAGAGCATGATATTATGCCAAAAGATATGGCATTAATGTTTGCCAAAAATGATGCACAAACTCTCCAGGGTAATAGCACGCATGATATTGTTTCATTTCAAGATGATAAAAATCAAACACAGTATTATGAAATTTCAAAAACTCCTGTATTTAACAATATTGGAAAAGTAGTATCTCTTGCAGGTGTTGCCAAAAATATAACTATTCAAAAAAGAATGGAAGAAGAACGAAAAGAGCTTGAAAAACAACTGATGCAGTCAGATAGAATGTCAAGCTTAGGAACATTAGTGGAAGGTGTTGCGCACGAGATCAACAATCCATTATCTGCTGTACTTGGATTTTCTGAAATGGTGACACGAGAGGCACAAAAAAGTAAGCAAGAAAAAGCAATTACAATGCTTGAATCACAAAAAAAAGCGATTCTCAGAATTTCTGATATTGTAAATCGACTTAAAACATTTACCAAAACATCTCTCGATGAAATGGGACCGACCAATATTCATACTGCAATCGAAGAAACTCTTGCAATTATTCAAAGCACGTTCCAGCAGTCCATGATTAATTTTAAAATAGAGTTAGATGGTTCACAACACGTTATTTGGGGAAATAATGGAAAATGCCAACAAATTCTTTTAAATCTTTTAAATAATGCTCGAGATATACTTCTTACTATTCCAGAAGATCAAGAAAGAGAAATTCGCATAAAGTCATATAACGAGTCTGATAATGTACTAGTAATGATTGAAGATAATGGCCCCGGCATGGATGAAGATATCTTAAAGAAAATTTTTGATCCATTTTTTACAACCAAACAAGTAGGAACTGGAACAGGTCTTGGTTTATCGATTGTATTTAATATTGTCAAAGAGATGCGAGGAGAAATTAGTGCAATCTCCAAAGTTGGTCACGGTTCAAAATTTATTTTAAAATTTCCAATATTTAATAATCCAAAAAACTAAAAGCGAACAACTGATTTTATCTCATCATTTGCAAATAACTCTGACACTTTTGCAAAATCTTTAGTAATCCCCAAAATAAAACCGCCTCCTCCTGCACCGCACAGCTTTAAATAATACTTATGCTCATTAAGTCCAGCTAACCATTGCTCTTGAAATAACGTTGGAATCATCTGCTTAAAATGAGTATATTGAAACAAAGACAGTTGTAAAAACTGATCATATAGGTCATTAATTTTTTGCTTTAAAAATAATTCTATACACTTATTTGTAACTGGAATTAAAATCTCGCTACATAACTGCATAAACTCTTCATTTGTGCACTTTTCTAAAAATAAATTTACCAGTGGCTCAGTTCTTCGCGCTCTTCCAGTATTAAGCAAAAAGATAGCACCTTTACCTTCTTGATATTTAGGCAAATTAACAAAACCGATATCATCTTTTCCTTTTAAAAGCAAAGAAGCATTTAAGTAGCTAATCAAAGGATCAACTCCCGAACTAGAGCCATGGAAATGAGATTCCATTTTAGAAAAAATTTTTTTTAAAAGAGAAATATTTTTACGATTACTATCATCAATTTTTCCATAACGATCAAACAAGGCCGCACATAAAGCTCCTGAGCTGCCAAGGCCATATCCTTGAGGGATTGTTGAATTAAATGCTAATCCTTGACCCACATCAAATTTAAAACTAGTTACATCAAATTCTACATCTAACTCTTTTTTTAGTTTATTCATATATTGGGCAAATGCTTTTAGCTCTGTATCTATTCTCAAAGACTTCTCACTACCTGTTCTAAAAAAAGAAAGAGAGCCGCTAAACACATCGTATGGCATTGCTAGTGCCCAAGAATTCTTTATAATACTATACTCTCCAAATAAAAGAATTTTTGAATTAAAATTTTTGGATATATTACTATTTTCGAACATCTACTCTGCCTTTATAGATTCAAGACCAATCTCGTCCCAAATGATTTGCTCTATATCAATTGCAGAGACAAATTTTTCTATAACATGTTTATCTTGTTTTAAGTACAGCAGATGTAAATTAGGTCCAGCATCCATTGTAAAAAAACATTTCACACCTGTTTCTTTGCGAAAATCATATATTTTTGCAATCAACTCGACGGATTTTGGAGAAAGCAGCATGTATGGAGGATTAGATGTCATCATTAATGCATGTAACATTAAAGCTTCTTTTTCTGCAATAAATCCAACGTCCTCCCAATTACCTTTTTTAAGTGAATCACATAATTTTAGATAATGATCATTTGCCAATTCTATTCGCTCTTTTTTAAAAGGATTACAATTCATCAAATCATGACCTAATGAACTTGAAACTGATTTTTCTTTTTTATCTACAACTAAGATTGTATCGCAAATGTCATAGAATATAGGATGAATCTCTTTTATCGGTGATGCGTAAAGATCACTTCCCCCCCCCCAGCTAACCCAGCCTGGATATACAGACCTACAAGCACTACCCGATGCTAATCTTGAAAAAAAAGAACAACGTTCATAAAAATCACTTTTTTCTTTTCCAAATATTTTTTTTTCAATATCTAAAATTAAAAAAGCAAACGCTGAAGCACTTGAAGCACTTGACGCAATTCCTGCAGAGTGAGGAAAGGAATTTTTTGTATGCACAATAAATTTTAAATCTTTTAGATACGGTAAATACTTGGTAAATCTTTCAAGATAAACTTCAAATTTTTGTGCAAACTTTTCATTTTTTTCGCTATTTAAAAAAAGTTCAACCTGTTTTTCATTGCTACTTTTTTTTACAAAGCACTCTATCTTCATTGATGTTACAGAATGCTTTAAAGTAAAGCTAAGTGATGGATTAATTGGTAACTGCTCACCTGTTTTGCCCCAATATTTGATAATTGCAATATTAGAAGGTGCAGAACAACAAGAGATTATACTTTTATTCTTTACAAAATAATCGCTAGGCACCGATAGATGCAAACTACTGTACGGCAGCATTATCTTTTATACCCTTGCTGGCATTACCTTCACTTGTTAAAATAAGTTCACTGTATGATAAAAATACAGTGTGCCCTTTTTTTACAAAATACTCCTGAGTCTCTTCTTTTGATCTATTGCTACTAACCATTACAAAATCGCCACCCCATGCTCCAAGAGATTTTACTTCTCCCCAATAATCAACAAAGTGTTGATCTTTTACCCTTGGAATATTTAAGTTCATTGAAATAAGTTCCTCATGTGTTTTTACTAAGTTCTCGAACTCTTCTAGGCTTTTTGCCTTTAACATCTCTTTTGTTAAATTAGATAATGAATTTACTAGGTCTAAATTTTTTTGATTATTTTTCCGATAAAAAGCAATCGCCTCTTGAGTACTTTGTTTGTGTCCTAAATAGATAAAATAAAGATTGTCTTTAAAAGGAGGATCAAAATTGGTTAAACTCCAAACAGGTCCACTTGATTTTTTCTCATAAATAATTGGCCCTGATGACTGAGCACACGCAATATCGTAACCAGAACCACCTTGGGTTGAAAACAATAATTCAAACGGACTAACATAGGCCCACTGGGCCACATTATAAATTAAAGAAGAACTACTCCCAAGTCCCCACTCGATAGGAAATCCAAGTTTTGATTCCACAAAAACATCTTCTTCCTCTCGTAAAAAGTGAGGATTTTGCTTTCTTGCTTGTCGCAAAATTTTTTGCAAGAATAAAGAAACTTCATCTTCTTGTCCTTCCAAAAGATCAAAATGCCAAAACTCATATGTGCAATCAAACCATAGTTTTCCGTTTACATCATAACTCTTCCAACTAAGCGTTGGAGAAAATGATTTAGCATATTTTACACTTAATGATTGTCCAAATCGAACAGGTAAGGCCAGCGCCTGTGCTCCATCTAAAACAAAATATTCACTGCTTAAAAGTACCTTGCCATGTCCATAAAAATATTGCTCACCACTTCCCTTGCCTATATTTAGTTGGTGATTCCTATTTACAGAGACATTTTCAACCTGCATGAAACTCTCCAATTATTTTATATTGCGTAGTGATGCAATATAAGATTTTACTGCATTATATGAGATCACTTGATCGTTAAAAAAATCTTTTGTTTTTTGGATCTCTACTTCATTTGCTTCAAGATGCCTTAAAATATTTAATAGGTGCATCTTCATGTGCCCTTTTTGAATTCCTGTCGTTACAAGAGATCGAAGAGCGGCAAAGTTTTGTGCGAGCCCTACAGATCCTGCAATCATCATTAACTCTTTGGCACTTGGCCTTCCTAAAATATCTAGAGATAATCTAGCAAGTGGATGAAGAGAGGTTAGTCCTCCAACAGTTCCAATAGAAATCGGTAAATCTAGAAAAAAAGTAAAAGTATCATTATCAAGAGATATATTACTTAAAGATCGATATTTTCCATCACGAGCAGCATACGCATGGCCACAAGCTTCTGTTGCTCTAAAATCATTTCCTGTGGCAAGCACTACAGCATCAACACCGTTAAAAATACCTTTGTTGTGGGTTACTGCGCGATTGACATCTACTTTGGCTATATTAACGGCCATCGCAAATTTTTTAGCAAACTCTTGGGGACACATTTCAAGACCTTTATCTTCAAGATCTTTAACTTTACAAGACACTTGAGTGCGAACAATACACTCAGGAGTATAATTTGATAAAATCGACATCACGACGTCTAAATTTCTTTCTGACTCTAAAAAGAAAGAGGAGTTGTTCACTTTTTCTTTAAACTGTCTTGCAACAGATTCAAGGACTGAATTAATAAAATTTGCCCCCATTGCATCACAAGTATCAAACGTCATCCAAATTTGAAAATAGTTTGGAATTTCTAAACGTTTATCAAGTAATTGTATATCCTTTACTCCGCCTCCACGACCTTTCATTCCTGCAATAAGAGGTGTTAGCTCTTCTAAAATCAAATTCTTATTCTCTTGAAAAAAACTTTGCAACTTAAAAAAATCACCACTCCAGGTAAAGTGTACTTGACCTATTTTTGTTGCAGATAAAACTCTAGACTCAAAGCCACCTCTTAAATACCAGTAATTCGCACTTCTTGCACAAGCTGCAACAACAGAGCTCTCCTCTATTACCATAGGAACCAAATAATTTTTTTGATTAATTAAAATATTTGGTGCCAATCCATAAGGGAAATAATAATTGCTTAAAGTATTCTCACTAAATTCATCAAAGATTTGTTGAATTTTTAAGTCTTGATGTAAGTATGTCTTAAGTGTTTTTTTTATTTCTAAACTATTAGAAGAAAAAATAGAGGCCAAAAGATCTACTTTTTGATCTCTTGATAACTTTGAAAAGCCTTGTATTCTGTCCATTTTTTAACCTTTAATCTTTAAAACTCTATGTGCCATTTTTAGGCCTTCTATTTCTTGTGAAAGTTGCTTTATTAAATCATTTGGAGAGCTCTTTTGGGCCTTATTCAAAAAACTAAAAGCCTGACCATAGACAACTTCCATATTGGGAAGGACCTCTTTAAATTTTTCAAGCAGATAAAAACCATCTAGATGATTATTAATCCCACCTGAAAGAATAAACGATTTACAAAGCAAATTTTTACCTAAATCATCTGCCACACTGCGAACAACTTCTATCATTTCGTAAGCACTATGTCCAACATGCTCCCAACAATTAAAGGCCTTACTTGTTTTGTCTGATGAACGTAACATCTCTAATTTACTAAAGTTTGTTCCTCCAAATGCGGCAAACTCTAATGCCTTGATGGGTAATTTTAACACGGCCGTTAATGATCTTTGTCCCATGCCTTGCCCGACTTCTTTAACGATAACTGGATACTTAAATTTTAATAAAAACTCTTCTATTGTTTTTATCGGAACTCTTTTAATTTTATCGCCCTCTTTTTGCAGCCACTCTTGCAAAGGATTAACATGAATTACAAGTCCATCTGCATCAAGCATCTCAATTAATTCTTCAATTTTTTGATAATCGTTTTTTGACACAACATCTTCAATTTGAGCGATTCCTAAATTTGCCCAAAAATGATTCTCTTTTCCTATTATATCTCGATATAAAAATTTCTTTATAAGTTTTGGATTTTCTAATAGGAATCGACACGATCCTAGGGCAAATCCAATTTTATGATGCGCAACGGCCTTAGAAAAATTAAAATTAATTTTATCCGCAATCTTTGTTCCTCCTGTTACGGAGGAAATCCATATGGGGGCCAAAAGTTTTTTTCCTAAAAAAGTTGAGCTTAAATCAATATCATCACAAGGCATCAGCAGCGGCTCATAATCAAACCTTTGATCTTGTAAAAAGATTTCTGCCTGCGATTTTTTTGCAAGCAAAAGATGATCTCTTTTCCTGTGTTCTATTTTTTTTGCCATTTAAAGTGAAAGAGGCGCCTGTGCTAAATTATTACCAATATCAAGATCAAAAATAAGAGCTTTTTTAAACGTAATAAATTGATTTCTCATCCTAAATGTTTGCTTTTTTAACATGCTTTTAGGCTCTCCAATACTTAAACAAATATTTGTAAATGGAGGAAAATCATCTATATTCCCACAAATCTTTAAATCAATCGGACCAACAGATCCTCTAAAATAAAAATCATGCAAGACAACATAAATTAAATCTTTTTCGCTATCATGAAAAATTTCAACCGTCCCCTTTACTCTTGCGCTCTGAGTAAGCGGAGAGAATGTACCGTTTGCTTTTAATGTCATTTCCGCAAAAGAGGTGAAGATTAAACTAAAAAATACAAAAAGAGCAACTACTACTTGTTTCATATATAGATCCTCCTTAAATTTAAATGGAAAAAAGAGTTATGCGAGTATAACAAAATAAATTTATGATCGTCACGCTTAACTTTTTCTAAAGGAATAAAGAAATAATGCCGAAAAAATGGCAACTATGCGAAGTTTTTACAAAAATACGATATTCATACTTTCTTTAACTCTTTCTACAATTGCTTTTTCTGCATCGACCTCACTAGATTGTCTACAAAAAATTAACAACTCTATTGATAAAGGCCAAATACACCCCCTTGGAATTGAAGATGTTGTATTAATGATTTCTGACTCTTACATGCCATCAGAGCGCGTAAAACTAAATAATCTGCTAAAAGAAACAATTATCGCACAGATGAAAATAAGCAAGGAAAGGCTAAGCCTTATGGGAAGCTATAGGAGTTTTCCTATCTCTCAATACTATCTAAAACAAGATTATCTAAAAAATGTAAAATACTTCTCTAAAAACGAGCAACAAGAAAGTAAGGTCTTTATAAAAAATGGCCTGCTTGTAAATAAAGAGGGAGAGGCGATAGATACAAAAACGGCTCCAAGTATTGGCGGCAGCAATCAAGCAATCTACGTCATGGATAAGTTTGGTGAACTCTATATCTATAATCAACATAAAATAAACTATATTCACCACTCATCACTTCTTGCAGGAGGTGATATTGCCGCTGCAGGGATGATTGAGGTAGAAGGTGGGATTATAAAACATATAGATCTTGAAAGTGGGCATTACAAACCACCACCAAATAGTATGGCCAGTGTTTTAGATCGACTAGATTTTTTAAATGCTGATCTTTCTTTATTAAAAGTAGAATTTCTTTCTGAAGATCATCAAAAAATTACTTTAAAAAATCCTCTTGATCGTTAGAAACAATTAGAACAAATTCGGCCTTAATATTTTTTAGCTTTTCATAAACTTTGCTAATTTTTCCTCTGACAACACTCTCTGTTTCTTTATTCAGATCCATGGCAACACAAATCTCTTTTTTAAGTCCTGCATTTTTTAATTCTTCAAGAACTCGACTTAAACGATATGGCGTATCCATCAATACAACACACTCTTTACAGGCAATGATATTTTTTAATTCTTTTTCTCTGTCTGGTGATTTTTTGGGTAAAAAACCAACAAATAAAAATCTTTGGTGATTAAATCCTGAAAGTGCCAAAGCAAGGGAAACTGAATTTTCAATTGGTGTTGCCGTTACTAATATTTCATTTTTATGACACATTTCAACAAGCTCTTTTCCTGGATCGTAAAATGCAGGCAGCCCTCCATCACTAAATAAAAAAACAATTTTTTTATTTAGAAGCTTTAATAAAAGATTCTCTGATTGTTCTTTAAAATTATGCTCATTTAAAAGCAAAAACTCATCAATTTTATCTCTAGGAAATCCCCAATTTATCCAGCGACGCCTTCCCTCTTTTAGTTCTTCAAACACAATAATTACATCGCGTTGATACATCTCCATAGCTTTTGTGATCACTTCAAATGCACAAGGATCAAGAGGCAAATCCAAAGATAGCGGCGTTGGTACTAGGACAAGAGTTGAGGGTGTAATCATTTTCATATATATGGCCATATATATACTTATTCTTGTATAAAAGAAAGATGCTTACAAAAACCTATAAATTTTTTATTATAACACCTCCTGAACTTGTTGATCTTGCAGCAGACGAATTGCGTGATGTGATTGTAAAAGAAAATATTACTGCAGAAATAAAAATTAATATTTTAAAAAAAGAGGGTATTGAAGTTGAAACAGATCTTTTTACTGGGGTAAGATTTAATTTTTATCTAAAAATACCTACTCGCATTATTTTAAGAATTGCAGAATTTAAGTGTCGGGACTTTCCAAAGCTCTATAAAAAAGCATCAAAAATTAATTGGAAAGACTTTATCTGGAGTAACGATATAAGCATTGAGGCCACGGCAAAAAAATCAAGACTTATCAATACAAAAAAAATAAGTGATGCCATTAAAAATGCAGTCGATAAATCACTTAAAGCTAGTCCGCTAAAAAAAGAAATTCTTGATAAAAATAAAGACATCAAACAACCAGATATTTATGTTCGAATAATAAACGATCTTTGCACGATAAGTGTAGATACCACCGGCGAACCGCTCTACAAGAGAGGGCAAAGGGTCTCTGTTTGTACCGCTCCAATCCGAGAGTCTCTTTTATTTTCCCTACTATATTTTTCCTATAAAAAGCATCCAGAAATTTTTTCAAATGCCTTTAATTTTATAGATCCAATGTGTGGCAGTGGTGTTTCTTTATTAGAAGCACATGATTTTTTTTCTTACACCAAAAGAGATGATTTTGTTTTTAAATATTTTCCAATTATTACAAGTAGCGCTCCTTCAAACGTCTTCGTACAAAACAGCAGTGCTTATAATTCGCCTTTTATTGGTTATATCGGTGCAGATATTGACCAAGATGCCGTCTTGGCAGCAAATCAAAATTTAAAAGATATTACACATAAAACAATTTTTAAGCACGATATTTTCGGGCCCTCGCCACAGATTGACTTAAAAGAATACTCACTATCATTTGTCTTTATCAATCCGCCTTACGGAAAAAGAATTGCGATCGAAGAATCAATGAATCAGTATTATAAAAGATTAATTCAATCTGCTTGTTCTGGTTTTGCCCCAATTTTTTTTGGAATACTTCTTCCAAGAGATGTTGATTATAAGCAAATTTTAAGGGCCAATAACATAAAAAAATTTAATATTCTCAAAGTAAAAAACGGAGGTATTGCTCTTAACTTTTTACTTCTCCAAATGAACAGTTAATTGTTCATATGGAATAACCAAGTTTTCCTCATTACAAATTTTTAAAAAAATCTCTTGTCCTTTCCTTTGAATCCACTTATATAAATTTGCGATTTTTCCATCACAATCCATCATGACAATGATATTTAAAGAACTGCCTGCACAACTATGAAAGTCAACTCTAAGATTAGAAACCATGCCGCTTAATTCTGGACAAGCTAAAAACTCTACTGCAAATTTTTTGCGTAACATTGGCAATACTTGATCTAAGAATCTATTCTGGATGCCATAATCAAGGCCCAAAACAGAAAAATAAGAAAATCCCTTTGATAAATTTTCAATGGATAAACTAAAAAAATCTGTTGTTCCAATATGCTTTAATCCATTTGCCCCTTTTAAAACAACTTGCTCACTTGTTAAAAGTATTACCTGAAACATTTTTTCTTCTAACAATATCCAGTCAAGTTTTTTGCAAGGAAAGAGTTCTTCTTTGTCAACAAACCTGCGAGAAATTAGAGACATTATTTCTCGCGCCGGAACACTGACAACTCCACCATCTAACAAATCATTTTTTAAAGTACAATAAAGGCCTAACTTTTCAACTCTCCAAGGAATTCCGCTCCATATCAACCTCTCTCCCTCGCGCACAGTTCCAAGATTTAATGCTAATCGCATTTCTTGAAGAAACATTGGTATAACACTTTTAAAAGACCAGGCAATTATGGTTATGATAAAAATAGTAACAGTAACCAAAACCCAATCATGTGCTAAGTATAGTGCAAGTACAAAAGCCCCTAAAGAAATTGCAATGCTAACAACGCTATAAATGGCATTAACAGGTTTTACAAAATGCCCAAACTGACTTTTAAGTAATGCCTTATTAAGAACTTTTTTCCTTAAAACAATCATGATCCAAAATACGACAAGAAAAGAAATGATAGCATAAAGTAAGTTTTTACCTTTATGTTTTAAAAAGTCTGAAACTAGCTCTTGAGTAAGCTGTAAAACACTTTTTTCTTCTCCAAGCTCTTTTTCTAGCAAACGATGCTTTGTGTCAAGATCAATTTGATAACTACTGGTTTGGTTATTAAGAGAATCTAGTGCCTTTTTTAATGGAACATAAAGCTCCTTAAAATCATCTGTATCTAGTAATGCTTGAATTTCTTTTACCGCAGTATTTCTTGATGCGAGTAGATTCTCTAAGTCAAGAATATCACTTCTTAGTTTTTCTATTTTTCTTGGTTTTTCACTAACTCTTTTTAAACCTGAAATTATTGGATCAAGTAAATCCTGTAACTCTTTTAAAATATCTTTTTTTACGTGTTCTGTTTCGATTTTTTCTTTTGGTAAATTAACACCAGTTGCAAGTTCTATAAATTCCAATTCGCTATTAGCAATTCTTTTTTTTTGCTGATTAATAAACGTTATAACATCTTTTTTGTTTTCTCCATTATTACCAAAAGTTAAACTTGCGAGCCTTTTTTCTATTTCAAGCTCCATCCAAGTAATGTTTTGCTGAATTTTCTTTAAATCATCTATTTTTTTTAGAACAACATCTTGTGCATACAAAAAATCTGCACTGCTAATTAAACTTACAAACAACCATGCAAAGATAAAAACGGATATTCTACTAATCATCATAATCTCTCTTTTTAAAAGTGAGATTATATACTGGTTATACGCTATTTTTAAAGACAAATCAGGATAGTATTTGTTTGATCTTAACCTAGGCCTCTAAAACGTCCAATGCATTTTCACACATTGTAATAGCGCTTTGAAGTTCATTGATAATTTTTGAAGAAGAGAGTTTCGAAGTTAAAGAAAGAGTATCAATAGAACAAAAATATTCTTTGCGTAGCATATATGCAATACGATATTCGCTCAAATCAACGACATTATCATATAACAACGCTTCATTCATTTTTAATCTCCTTGCTGTCTTGATCAAAAATATTGGATAAATAGTTACAAGACAATAAAACAAGAGACCGCTTATTTTTTTTTTAGACAAAACGACTTTTGTCCTTCATAAAGCAAAGCAATGCAGACAAAATGCAAAAAAACACTCAAAACCATGAAATTTTTACATATCACTTTTCTATTTTGCACCGTTTTATAATTATAATGATATAAACGCTGATATGCATCAAATAGATAATACACAAGACATTACATCCATTAGAGACTTAAGACCTCTTGTAAAAGATCAGTTGGCAGATGATCTATCAAAACTACTTTTGACTTTTAAAAACCAAACAATCGGGCTTCGAATTATTGGAAAAAAAACACAAATCAGTGAAAAAACTCTAGAGAGAATTTTATTAAAAAAATCGGATCCACATGAGAATACAATAGTAAGATTCTATTCCTATTTCTTTAAGCAAAATATAAATTCCACAGATAAAAGCTCTCTTCACGAAATGATTAAAAAATTTATTGAAATCGATACTTCATATACAAACAATAAAATAAACTTAGAACTTGAAGAACATTTAAAAACAAATAAAGTCTTTCGCGATTTATTTTTACTCACTCGAGTGAAAGAAATATCTCTTAAAACAATTATTTCTGAATATGGTAAATACGGTATCCAAATGATCGAATTAATGGCACAAAACGATATTGTAAAAGAGATAGATCACGGAGTTTTTTCATGCGGAAACGTAACGATTAACAAAAGTCCTGAGACCTTAAAAAATATTATCAGTGATTTGATTACTTCACATTTAGACTGCGAGAACCTTTCAGAAAAAAACAAAAATCAAACATTTTATATGCTAAATAACGTAAGTGAAGATACCTATATAAAAATTTTACAAAAAACAGAAAATTACAAAAAAGAGATTTCAGAATTAATTTTTAATAGTACAAATACTGGCCCTATTGCTGTATTCACCCTTGCGGCCGTAGATACGATAAAGAGTAAAGATACTACCGACAACGTCTTGCATTAATTACCTCTTGGAGTAGAAATGAAAACTTTGCTATCGCTACTTTTTATAATGCTTTGTTTTACGCACAGTCTTCTTTGGGCAGCTGGTGGTGACGGTGGAGATGGCGGTGGAGCAAGTGTTGCATCTATTCGAAACAGCTGGAAAATTACAGCTGATCACTCAAAAGATATTAATGCCGATGACCTATTAAACAAGCTCGTAAGCTATGAGATGAAATTTGAAGAAGTAAAAACAATATTGGTAAAAGATATTCGTTTGTATATTCTACTAGACGATGAGTTCATCTCATTTGAGAAAATAAAATATTTTTATGTTAAAGATAATGCCCAAAACACATCTGTCGATGAGCTAACTACTAATGACTTGGCCGCATTTGAAACAATGGATGGAGAAATATTTACAATGAGCGAACTTCGAGCGGTATCTATTCTCCCGCAAGACTAAGGGCCAAGAAACTCACAAAAATCAACCAGATCATCTTGACGATTAATTTTAATTAACTGTTTACGCTTTATTGATTCACCTGCTCGCACAAACACCACTTCATATTCTGTTGGAATCGCTCTACGATTTTGATCAAGATTCATTGGAATTGGAATTTTGCGCCCCCCCAAAGGAAGCTCCTCAATTCTTTCCTCTCCAAAAAGAGTTAATTCTAGCTGTCCATATATACAATTAGAACTTGTTATCAAATATCCATATGCAACAAAATCCATTTCGGGGATTGTTAGCTGTTTTTCGCTATCATCTGGAGTTAAAGAAAATGTTGCTACAAAATTTTTTCGATCTTGCTGTTCTACTCGTAAAACAATTTTTGGAGAGAGAGGATATTTTATTTCTCCAAGAACAGAAACCAAAACTTCTTTTCCATTAATAAAAACTTTTTGTTTCTTATTATTAAAATTTGTTATTTCAATAAGTCCATCTTTTGGTACTACTTGTGTCTGAGTTTTTTTCTCTACCATATCAACACTAGTACCTTTAAAAAGTTTTTGAAATTTCCCAACAACAAATGGCCGATCAAATAGATACAGGCCCACTCCTAAGATCAAAACCAAAATAATAATAAGTGGCAAAAATCGAGACAACACACCTTTTGATTGTGAGACTTCAAGACTTTGAGAGTCTTTTTTTGCAATTCTTTTTATATCTGACTGAGTTATTTTGTTGGTCGAAACACCTAGATCTGTTGCGGTATTTTTTGCTACAGCATTAGGTGCCTTATTAACTTTTGGAGGTTCTTCACTACTTTTTGACTGGTTTCTTAATGGATTTTCAAGAGATATTGAACGAGTTTTTTCTATAACATCTTGTTCAAATCCAAAATCAAGGACCTTTTCGGTTTTTCTTTTTAAATTACCCTTTCCTTGGCCATCTCCAGCAATATCTGGTTTAGAAGATGTTTTCGTTCCCCCTTGCTTTTCATTTCGGATTTCTTCTAAAAACGGTGTTATATCTAATTGCCCATGAGCAAACATTTTTTCCTTATCAAGAGCAATCTCTTTTTTAAATATCTCTTCAGCGAAGCGCTGTAAATCTGTTGCATTAAAATTTGGATATTGGGAATATAAAAATCGAATTAAGGCCCGATTGAACTGATCCATATCTTCATAGCGATTATTGCGATCTTTTGAAAGTGCTTTTAATACAATATCATCTAGTTCCTTTGGCACATTTTTATTAATACTTGATGGAGGTGGAACTTGACATGCTTGAATTTTTTTTAATACGGCCAAATCATTCTCTGCTCTAAATAATTTACGGCTGCACAAAAGTTCCCACAAGGTTATACCAAGAGCAAACTGATCATAGCGAGGATCAAGAACTGCTCCATCTAAATATTCTGGAGCAAGATATGAAAGTTTACCTTTTATTGTGCCAGCTTGCGTGGCATCGCTATTGGTGTTTGCTTTTGCAATACCAAAATCGATGATTTTAACAGCGCCATCATAACTTAACATTATGTTGTGCGGAGAAATATCTCGATGAATTATATTTGCCTCTTTTCCTGTTAGTTTATCTTTAAATGTATGTGCGTAGTAAAGGCCCTGACAAGACTGAGCGATAATATTAACGGCCACATCAACAGGGAAGCATAGATTTAATTCTTTTAATTTATCAAGGTACTGCTTTAAGTTTCTACCATCGACATACTCTATTGCAGTAAAAAGCTGTCCTTCGTGATCTCCATATTCATACGTTTGAGCTATGTTTGGATGAATCAGTGCAAATGCAACTTTAATTTCATTCATAAACATTGTACGAAATGCTGGATCTTTTGAGTAATTAGACTGAACCATTTTTATAGCAACAATCTTATCGGCTTGCTCTGCCAAAAATCTAGCACGCCAAATAGTTGCCATACCACCATCGACTAAATGATCCAACAGCAGATAACGTCCAAATCGAATAATTTTTTGCGTATCTTTTTGATCTATTACCATTTAGTTACACCCTTCTACTGCTTTATATTTTTTCAACATTAAATCCAGGAAAAGAAATTTTTAACTCATCAGAATTCTCTGTTTTTGAACAAAATCCATGAACTCGATATAGTGTTAATGAATTTTTTGTAAAATCTGGATGCATTTTTAAATTTGCATAAAACGTTGGCACAGACACACTTTGGAATCCTAATTCTCTCATACTATTTATAAACATCGTATGTGAGATTTTTTTACTATCTCCCGAGTATGAAAGTGTTATATTAAAATCATGACAACCTTCAACCATCTCTCGCTCATCTGGGGATAGCCAATTTTTAAACTCTCCAAGATCTTTTTTATTAATGATATTTAAATCAAATGCCAAAAATAACTCGTGATACCAAGATACTCTTTTAAATGTTAGCCCTTTTGTCCATGTTTTGTTTTGTGCCACTCCACCATTTAGCGTATAATTTCCATGCTGAACTATATTTTTCGACATCGAAGAGCAAGAGAATAAAAAAAGTATAAACACAAAACCAGAAATTATTTTTAACATCAAAAAATCCTTTTAAAAATTTATCAAGAAATTGTTGTCTCCACATACTTTTTTATCGCATTTTGGGCCTCTAATCCTAATGAAGTAAACACCACACAAAAGCCCTGATCACCATCAAGGAGTCTTACGACTTTTCCTTCCGCAGTAAAATTATATGCGGAATTATCTGGATGTACATTTAATATTATTTTTTCTCCAACACTCACCGGTGCACTTGAAACTAAAAGTTGCATCCCTCCAATTGAAACATCTCGACAAATACCTTCGTATACTTTTTTACTATCATGAAATAATAGTCGAGCAATGAACGGCCGTCTAATGGCACTTCTTCTTTCTGTCTCTAAAATAACAGGTGGCTCTTCTCCTGAAATATCCTTGTAAATTGGTAAGTCTGCCAAGAACTCCCAGTTTTCCATTCCCGAAGCATAGATATAAGTTTTTCCATTAATACGTTTTTCTTTAAATAATTTCTTTAAAATAATCAACGAATAAGGACCATAGATCGATTCATTTCCTCCGCGATCAATACCAACCTTGATTGAAAAGATTTTACGATCTTCATCAATATGTTCCCAGTCAATTGTAGGGACTGCTGCAGGAATTAATTCTTCACCGGAATCTTTTTGAATTTTTACAGCAAAATTCTTTTTATCAATAATCGCGGCCAATTCATTTACACTTGATACTTTTTGCCAATTATCAAAACCCTTTCTCCAAACATAAGTATCCAAATTAATTTTTTCATCAAAAATTAATTTTTCTATTGCTGCTTCATCGACAGGGCCAATTCTATCTTTTCCTTCTACATAATACCAATTCACGCTCATTGTAGCGCTCCATTTGTTAAAAAAACTTAGGTTATTACTTTCATTACTATCTAAACTATTTTAACCTATTGAAATATTACTACAAAGAGGCTAAAAAAAATGCCTCATCCATAATGGAGTAAATTACTGCGAGAAAAAAATATGCTTTCTTATGAACTACTAGACTCTCTAAAGAAAAAAATGGCAAAAAATATTAAAGAGATACTGCTTTTAGGGCTTGATACAAAAAAAAAGCAAGACCAATCCCCTGTTACGGCCATCGATCTTTATATTTCTAATTTAATAAAAGAAGATATTCTTGAATCTAAAGATTTTTCTGATTACTCATTTTTTAGCGAAGAAGACGCACAAAACTTTAAGTATCCGTGCATAATACTTGATCCAATTGATGGAACAAGAGAACTTGTCAGAGGGGTTGAAGAGTGTGCTGTAAGTTTAGCAATAATGCCAACACCTTTTTTAAAAGATTCCTTTGCGTGGATTTATAATCCATTTAGTGGTTTTGAAATTTCTACAAACTCAACGTTTGTCCCTCATCCACACCGGCAAGAGTTTGAACCTCTTTTAGGACTTATTTCAAGAAGTGAGTGGGAAAAAGGATTTTATAGTAATCATGACTTTAGTAAGTCACTTCTTGCACCAAGAGGGAGCATTGCTTTAAAACTTGGTATGCTTGCTGCAAACATGGCAGATTATGTTGTCACACGGCGACCAAAAAATGTTTGGGATATTGCCGCTGGAACAATAATTGCACACAGACATAATATTTTCATGTACCAAGAAGGTAAAAAAATTGAGAGTTTTATTGAAGGAGAAAACAGTTACAACTATCCAATTTTTTGGTGTCGAGAAGAAATCAAAGATAGGATCTGGAAACTATTTCAAAGTTAAGCGAATTGTAACAGGCAAATGATCTGACCACCCATCCTGCCAAACATGATTGTCATTTTCATCATAAAAACTTGTTCGAATTGGTTTTTTATTTTCATCTGTTGTGTAGTCAAAAAGGACTTTAAAACTTAGACGATCATAAGACATTATCGAATCAGGCCTCACAAGTGATGGAGAGATAATTATTTGATCAAGCATATTCCATTTATGTGGCATACCTGCTTCGTAATAATAAGAGCCCGGTTTATCACTGTCAAATCCTTCCCAAGAAGCATTATACAAAGAAATTTTATCCATATTACTTTGTGAGATGACATATGATTTATCGTAGGTCGCACACAAATATTCCATCATCGAAGGAGAAAATGGCTCATCATTAAAATCACCCATTAAAATAACATGTGGCGAGCGCTTGTAAGAGGTGATTTTTGAAATACTTGGATCTTTTATTTTTTGATTTTCTTTTAAAACCTCTTCGCCTCCATGCATTTTCCAAATAAGAGTTTGTAAATTATCACATACTGCTTGCCGATAAGTTGCTGTATAATATTTATTTGCAGGTCTTGCTTTTAAATGACAGCAAAAAACTTCTAATAGTTCTGAGCTTGTTTTTACTCTTAAAGTTGCGTGAGTAACATCCCCTTTTGGAAATCGCCAAAAAGTTTGCCTTGATCTACAATCAACAAGTTCAAATTTTGTTGAATCATACAAAATCGCGGTATCAAAATATTCATGAGGAAATTCGTTATCATTGGCCAATTTTAAATTACCACGATTAACGCGTTTTAAAAGATCATCTACAACTTCACTACTTTCAATTTCTGTAAGTCCCCAAATAAAAGCTTCATCGTGGTTACCATAATCATTCATGATTTGATTCATGACATTACCAATACGATCAAGCTTTTTTTCATATCGCTCAAGAGTCCATCCTTCAAACTCAGAGTGATCATTACGAGGTCCTCCTGTTTTTGGATTAAACATATTTTCGATATTCCAAGTAACAAGACGAATTTTTTGATTCATTTATTAATCCTAAAAAAGTTAAGGAATTTTATTGTAGGGACAACCAGAAGCTGCTTTATGCCCACCGCCTCCAAATTTTCGCGCAAGCTCCGATACATCAAAATCTCCCCTTGAGCGAAATGATAGTTTTATTCCACCATTTTTATCGACAAACCAAGTGATAGAAAATGGCGACTCTGGAAACTTATTAAGTAAAGCATGGCCTAGCTCTGAAGATAGTAGCACCGAACCGACAGAGGGTACTTTATGTCCATCAAATTCAACCATTCTTGCGGTTTTACAAAGTAATTCTACATTTATGTCATTATATCTAAGAATGGCCTCTCCTGTATTTACAACTTCATCAAATGAGTTTTGAGTTTTTAAAACTAAATCATCCCATGCCACAAACTCCATAGGCACAGAAGTTAAATAAGCGTGTACTTCTTTTGATTTTGGAAGTTTAAAAAGCCACAAATCTCTGTCTTCTACATACTTTAACAGCAAAGGAATTGGTTTTTCTGGATAAAGATATTCCCACGTTAAAATTGCTCCTGATTTATTCATATCAAATTTTGCAAACGCCAAGCCTTCCAGCTCTTTTTCTGCTGATTTGTGATGATCTAATAAAACAAGTTCCTTATGGTCTTTTTGCATTTGCAAAAGTATATCACGCTTAAAAGAAAAATCTGCAATATAAACACGAGAGCCTTTTTCCATTTCAGGTACAGGCATACCATGTTGCATAGGATAGTATGTGGCCTGATCTTTAAACTTTTTCCAAAAAGACCAAGCAACTCCAAAACCATCTGGACAATCACCATGATAAATTACATACGTTTTCATACTATAAAACACTCACTTTTATTTTTTATACCAATATTTTAATCCTAGAGAATATGGAAACCATGTTTTTCCATCGTTTATAGGCAGTGCCATGTGTGAACCATATACGTGCAAAGATGACTTACTCTCTGAGTACTGAATAATAACATACTCGCTTGCAATAATATCATTTACTCGATCAAATATTTTTTTGCGCTTTTTAGCATCAAGCTCTTCTCGACCTTGCATAATAAGCTTATCGACTTCTGTATTTTTAAAGCCATAAAAGTTTTTTAATCCATTTGGTATATTATCAGAATGCCACTCACTATATGGATCAAGATCTCTTGCTTTAAGACTTCTCATTTTTCCGTTTGAAATTGCATCAAACTTCCTCTCATCTTGTAAATTCTTCCATGTAGAATATTCCAAAATCTTTACATGGACTTTCACCCCAATTTTTTTCCAATAGTCTTGAATAAAGAGCATCTCTTTTTCGATTCTGGCATTTGGAACAAGGACCGTAAACTCTAAGTTTTTACCATTTTTATCCAGAACATAATCACCATTTGTATCTTTCCAGCCAGCATTTTCTAAATCCTTTAATGCTCCCTTTGGATCAAATTTTACCGCCTTAAAAGTTCCCGCAAAATTATCAACACTATAAAGTGGACCTAAAGGAATAACGGCCATGCCATCTAAGCTTTTTTGAATAATTTCTTCACGATTAATTGCTTTTGCTAAGGCCATTCGAACCTTTTTATCTTTGAATAATTCATTATTTAGATTAAAGCCAATAAACCCATATCCTTGCTGTATTTTTGAAATCACTTCCATCGCCTTTAATTTTCCACTAACAAACGAAGGTTCTTCTTTTGTCTGGCGCCATAGTTGAGTATTACCAATTCTTATTGGCATATAATCAAGCTCACCTTTTTTAAAATTTTCAAAAGCAATTTGAGCATCTCTGATATAGCGAATTAAAATCATATCGAAATTATAAGCTCCAATATTTTGAGGTAAATCCTTTCCCCAATAATTAGAATTTTTCTTTAACACCGCACGATCACCTTTTTGCCAAGTATCAACAATATAAGCTCCAGACCCCTTAGGAAGTCTTGTATACTCATTGCGCTCCATTTTCTTTTGATCTTCATAGTAATAAAGATGTTTTGGTAAAATCGGTGTTGAAGCGATAAACCCAAAGTTTGAAAACAACTTTTGCCGAACAGTAACAGAAATTTCATTTGTATTTTTTATTTCAATCTTTTCAATAATCTCTTCCATTGAAACTTTGCGGGCAGGATTTTTTACTCCAGGCATTCCATACACTTCAAATGAAAACTTAACATCTTCTGCCGTAACCGGTTTTCCATCATACCATTTTGCTCTCTCATCAAGAACAAAAGTAAATGTGCGGCCATCTTTTGAAATTTCCCATTTTTTGGCAAGAAGAGGAATATATTCATCAGTTGCAACATCACTATCAAGTAATGATTCAAAAACCCAAGATAAAAGTTCTATTGAACCGGCCTGAGAAGGAGCTAGCGGATTAATTGTATCTGGCTCATAAAATTCATAAACAAACATTCCACCCTGCTTGGCCTTTGGATCTCCACCTGTAATTTTTGGTGCTTTGGCAATTAAAGAGAATGATAATCCACAAATTAAAAAGATAAAGGTCAAAAATCGAATCACCATAACCTGCTCCTTTGTGATGCTAAAAAAAATGCTATTTCTATTTATAAATTTAATTCTTTTGCTCGAATACAAGAAACAAAATGTTTTGAAGATATCTCTTCTAGTTGAGGAGTTGTTCTTTTACATTCCTCTACAGCATATGGACACCTCGGATGAAATGCACATCCTGTTGGTGGATTAATTGGACTTGGGACATCTCCTTGCAAAATTATCCTCTGTTTTTTTTCTCCTGTTTTGGCAACAGGAACAGCAGATAATAAAGCTCGAGAATATGGATGTTTTGGTCTTAAATATATTTCTTCATTACTACCAAGTTCAACAAAACGACCAAGATACATAACTGCAATTTTATTACTAACATGTTTTACAACATGAAGGTCATGCGAAATAAATACTAAAGATAAGGAGTATTTTTCTTTTAAAGACATTAATAAATTTAAAACTTGGGCCTGAATCGAAACATCTAGAGCACTAACTGGCTCATCACAAACTATTAATTTAGGACCTGCCGCAAGAGCTCGTCCGATACTAATTCTTTGTCTTTGACCACCACTGAACTCATGAGGATATCTTCCTGCATGCTCATACGGTTTAAGTCCAACATCAACCATTAATTTTTCAACGCGCTCAACAAGTTCTTTTTTCCCAATTTTAGGATGAAAATTTCTAATTGGTTCTGCAATTAATTTAAACACTGTCATGCGAGGATTTAGAGAAGAAAAAGGATCTTGAAAGATCATTTGAAAATCTCTACGAGCTAAACGCAGCTCCCTATCACTCATGTTTGCGATATCTGCCCCACCAAAAAAGATATGGCCTTGAGTTGGTTTTTCAAGTCCCATTATTGCACGACCAAGAGTTGACTTTCCACAGCCACTCTCGCCAACAAGCCCAATTGCCTCTCCTTCTTTTATCGAAAAAGAAACTCCCGTAACGGCCTTTACTTGTGCTACTTCATGCTTAAATACTCCCCCAAAAACAGGGTAATATTTATACACATCGACGACCTGTAATAAATCTGTACTTGTGGTAGGACTATTCATTCCTTAAAACCCTCATGAAATATTAATACATGCGACTTTATGATTATTACCAAACTCTTTCAACTCAGGCAGAACATCTTGACATTCTTTGGTTGCAAACTCACATCTTGAAGCAAAAGCACATCCCTTTGGTAATTTTCTTAAATCAGGAACAACACCTTTAATTGTTTGAAGAACTTTTAGATTTCCCTCCATCTTATAATTTCCATAAGACGGTATGGATTGCAAAAGTCCTTTTGTATAAGGATGCATTGGATTATTAAAAATCTCTTCAACTGCACCAGATTCAACAATTTTTCCAGCATACATAACCGCGACCTTATCCGCAGTTTCTGCTATAACACCAAGATCATGAGTTATTAAAATAACCGCAAGACCAAATTTTTTTCTTAAGTCTCTAATAATATCTAAAATCTGTGCCTGAATTGTAACATCAAGTGCGGTGGAAGGTTCGTCTGCTATTAAAAGTTTCGGATTACAAGCAAGGGCCATTGCAATCATAACTCTTTGTCTCATGCCACCACTTAATTCGTGCGGGTAACACTTCATTCTCTCTTCCGCGGCAGGAATACCAACAGCTTTGAGAGCTTCTAAAGTTGTCTGCCGATACTCTTTTTTTGATTTTCCAGGAAAATGAAGCTTTAGTGCTTCTATAATTTGATTTTCAACAGTATATACAGGATTTAAGGAAGTCATTGGTTCTTGAAAAATCATTCCAATATCTTTTCCACGAATTTTATTAAGTTGCCCTTCCTCATATTCTAACAAATTCTTACCTTCAAATAAAATCTCACCTGACGCAATCTTACCCGGAGGAGTTGGGACAAGCTTCAAAATGCAATGCGTTGCCACACTTTTACCTGATCCAGACTCACCAACAATTCCTAAGATTTCTCCCTTATCTACGGTAAAATCAATGCCATTTACGGCCTTTACAATACCATCATAAGTGTGAAACTCGACTTTTAAATTTTTTACTTCTAGTAGCAAGGCTTAATCTCCTAAAAAACAAAAACAATTCTTTACATTAAGAGGCCCATATAATATTCAAAATGGAAATAAACGAGTATATCTAAATCCGTGCATTGTAAAGCAGGATTTTTGCCTCAAAATTTTTAGCGGAGTTGACCCCTCATGTTAAGTTACATTATTCGCAGGATTCTTTTAATGATTCCAACTTTGTTGGGAATTACAGTTGTTGTATTTTTTATAATTCAGTCAGCACCAGGCGGACCTGTTGAGCAGGCAATTAAAAACATGACTGAAAGTTCTCTTGGTGGCGGAGTTGAGATAGAAGTCAACCAAGCAGTAATTGATGAACTAAAAGCACAATACGGTTTTGATAAACCAATACATATTCGTTATCTAACTTGGCTTAAAAATGTTGTCACATTTAATTTTGGAGATTCGCTGGTATACGAAGAACCTGTAATTGATGTAATTATTTCAAAGTTTCCCGTATCTTTACAATTTGGATTGACATCTTTGATGCTGACTTATTTTTTCTGTATTCCTCTTGGAATTGCAAAGGCCAGAAGAGATAAAAGCATGTTTGATTATGCTTCAAGTTTTATGATCTTTGTTGCTCACTCAACACCAGGATTTGTGCTTGGTATTTTATTAATTGTATTTTTTGGTGGTGGATCATTTTATAATTTTTTTCCTATTGGTGGGCTTCATTCAACAGGATACGAACTACTTCCATTTTGGGAGCAAGTATACGATCGACTCCATCATGCAGTTTTACCTATTATTTGTTATATGGTTTCTCACCTTGCGGTCATTACTATGCTTATGAAAAACTCACTAATTGGAGAACTTAGCAAAGATTATATAAAGACAGCAAAGGCCAAAGGTGTCAGCTCTTTTTGGGTCATATATAAACATGCACTAAGAAATGCTCTAATTCCTATAGCTGTTGGCATTGGAAATGTTTTCAAATTAGTTTTTGCAGGAAGCTTATTAATTGAAACAGTATTTAACTTAGATGGTATTGGTCTTTTATCATACTCATCGGTCATTAAAAGAGATTACACCGTAATTATGGCATCAGTGACAATCCACTCTCTTTTAATTATGTTTGGAAATTTATTTTCCGATATTGTTTTGGCATTAGTCGATCCAAGAATTGATTTTGAATAAATTTAGGGAATAACAATGGAAACATCTAATGATTTAGAAAAAACCACAACATCATCTTTTGACAGACAGTTTCGCAATTTTAAAAAAAGAAAGACTGCTTTTTATTCTTTGATTATTTTATCGATTGCGATTTTAGCTTCCTTATGCGCAGAATTAATCGCCAATAACAAACCATATATTTTAACATATAAGGGTTCTTTGTACTTTCCAATGATAAAAGATTATCCAACTCATACATTTGATCTTTCTTCTATCACCCTTGATTACAGGCAACTTTGCGATAATAATACAGACGCTCGATGTTTTTTTCCTCCCGTTAGATATAATCCGATTGAAGTTGTAAGAGACATCGACAAATATCCATCTCCTCCAACATTTGAACATCCAATGGGGTTAGATTCTCTAGGACGTGATATTTTTGCACGAATGTTGTATGGCCTTAGAGTTTCTTTTTTTTACGCTGTTGGCGTATGGATTATCGGTTTTACCGTTGGAACAATTATTGGCTCTTGTATGGGATACTTTGGAGGTTGGTTTGATATTGTCTTTTATCGCTTGATGGAGATATTTTTTTCGATTCCATATCTTGTTGTATTAATCACACTCGTTTCAGTTTTCACCCCCAGTCTAATTCTGCTTATATTTATTTCAGCACTATTTTCATGGGGATATATAACAAGGTATATGCGATCTGAGTTTTTACGTATTAGAAATTTAGATTATGTAATGTCTGCAAGGGCGGCAGGTTGTACAACGCCTCAAATTCTTTTTAGACATATTTTACCAAACGCCCTCATCCCTATTATTACATTTTCTCCATTTTTTATTGCAAATGGAATACTAAGTCTTAGCTCTTTAGATTTTTTAGGGCTTGGAATTATGCCACCAACGCCTAGCTGGGGTGAGCTTTTAAAACAAGGTAAAGAGTACTTTATGTCTGCGTGGTATTTGGCCGTATTTCCTGCATTTGCTCTTTTTGCAACTCTTGCTTTAATTAACTTTATAGGAGAAGGCGTTCGCGACGCGTTTGATCCTAGACGATATTAGAGGATACACACCTATATGGATAAGCAAAATTTTTTAGTTGTAGACACTGAAACCGGTGGAATAGATTCTAAAACAAATAAACTTTTAGAAATTGCTGCCGCCGTTTATAATAGTCATGGAGAAAAAATTGACAGCTTTCATATTTTCTTATCAGAGGAAGCATGTGCCAATAAAACAACTTCTCTTGTTGCCCTTAAATTAAATAAATATAGAACAAGAACCTCCCCTCTCCCTTTAGAAACAAATAAAGAAGCTGCGATAAAATTTTCAAATTGGATTTTAGAAGTGAGCTTAAAACACAATCCAATTTTAGTCGGACATAATGTGGATTTTGACATAAAATTCATCGATGAATTTATGAAAGAAAATGGCTTTATTGAGTGGAATAAAGTATTCGGCATTCATCACATAGATACTTTAATGCTTGCAAAAGTATTGCAACTTACTCAAAACATTAAATCAAAATATCTAAATCTTTCTGCTGTAGCAGAAGAGCTTGGTGTTATAAATAAAGATGCTCATACGGCAATGAGTGATGTCGATACAACCGCAAAAATATTAATCAGAATGCTAAATTTGATAAAATCTCGTGGTCAAGGTCTTTTGATTTAACCGAACTACCACAAAATAGAGGATAAAAAATGCAAAATAAAAAAAATATCATTATTCTATTATGTATTATCTTTGCTCTTTTTGCCTGCTCTGGGAATAAGCACAAAGAGACATCTCGCGAAATGGATTTAAGTGACTTAACCAGCAACATTATCTCCAAAGGGCCATCAAAATTTTTACCTTCTAAAGAAGAGGCCGTAGAAACAATTATAAAACTTCTTTCGCAAACCAATCTACTACTTAGGACGCAGCAAACAAAAAGCAATTCACAGCTTATTGTTAGCTGGGATAAAAAAGATAGCATCTCTGGTAATTTCTGTATCTTTGAATTATCTAATATTGGAGAATCAAAGAATAAACTTTGCAAACAACTCGCAATTAGCGATCTTGCACTGTTTTTAAAAAATAAAAATAAAGTTTTTAATTTCTCTAAAGATATCTCTATCAAAAACAAAAATTCGTTTGCCTACAACAGTGATAAAAATGGCCAAGTATCAAACTGCATGGAGGCAACATTTGTTAACAAAAAGAAGCAAAGTACAATAAAACTTTGTCATAAAATTTTAATTGCCAGTTTTAATCCTCAAAACTTATGGGATCAAAATCCTGTTAATACAGACAAAGAACAGATGTATAGTTATCATGAATTCAAAAAGGAATCATCAAACTGGTTTACGCCAGAAATTCAAAAAGCAAAAATCGACGGTATTGTAATGGCCTTAAAAGCAATGATGCTTCCTGATATTGTTGCGATGCAAGAACTTGAATATGCAGATGGCAAAAGCGAATTATTATCAACTAATTCGCCTCTTAGAAAAAAACTAGAAGAAATCGGCTATCACTATTTTTATCTTGGAGAACAAGAAAAAGACAATCCTCAGGCGATAACTTTGGGGGCAATTTCTCGTTATCCTCTTACAAATTCTCTTCTTGCTTTTAATATTAATTTACCAGTGTTTAAAAACTTTTCGCAAAAAGAAAAAGCAAATGCAAAATGGACGACTCGAGATGTTCAAGTCTTAGAACTAAACTTATTAGATAACAAAGTTAAAATTTTTAATAATCACTGGCGCTCTCAAGGATGCCACTCTCCTGAAAATTGCGATTATTCTAAGCGTGTTCGTATTGCCAACGCAGAACTCGTTAAAGGAGAAATTCTTGAAACATTAAAAAAGAATCCTCGTACAGACATTATTGTGCTTGGAGATTTAAATGTAAGCTATCATGATAATATTTTATCTTACATCGGCGGAACAAAAGAAATTAGCGAAGTTCAAAAGACAAAAAAAGAACTTCAACTTTATAATATTTGGTATGAATTACCTCCTGAAAAAAGATGGGAGGTCTCTTATGGTGGTACATATGACACTTTAAGCAATATTTTAATTTCGAGTAATTTATTTGATAATCACGGACTACAATATCAAGCACAATCTTTCAATGTCATTGGTCAAAGAGAAGATCTAAAACATATTTTCATGAATGTTGATGGAAACCCTCTCAGATGGCAACAACTAAAATTTTTGCCAGAAGATGCTCCACTTGAACAAAAAAATGGAATTACAAAAATGCTTGCTCAAAGAAATTGCTCACCAGGGTCATCTCAAAGAAAATGCAAAATTGCATATACAAAGCATTCTGGCATTGGAATATCTGATCACTTGCCTTTAGTAACTGAGTTTTCTTTTATCCATGCTCCACAAAAAGAAAAAGCAATGACAAATGTTGCTGCTTATAACTTCAGTTTAGAGCATAAAATTCTAAATGTCGCATTTGAGACTTGCGATACATCAAAAGAAAATCTTTTAAAAAATATTCCAGACATTAGAACTATTGACTTAAAAGATAAAAGTAATTTTCACAAGTGTGTTAAGATTCAAGAGCCAAATAATCCCCTGCCTCTTAAAACCATTGGTCTTTATAAAACAAACTATGTAGACATTAATGGTGAAAAAGTTTTTCTTTCAATTGTTAGAAGCTTTGATCCAAGAGATACATCAGAAGACAGCGAAAATTCTAATGAAAAAGATCAGGCCATGAAGTCAGGAAGCAATATGTGTGTTGCAAGAAAAATACTTCAAGGTATTGGTGGAAAGGTTTCTTTTATTGTTGGAAAACTTGGTTATCAAAATGGTCTATGGACTATTTTTGCTGCAGATAAAAACGATATTAAACTCGTTGATTTACCTCTTTCGAAACAAGGGGTATGTCTATAGTTTTTCTAGGGAAGTCTAAATCATATAATTTTCCTAAAAAATCCATCAATGTTACAGAAATATAATCTTGATCTATGGCCATACAATCACTTTGCTCTTGATTACTATGGCCTAAATACCTTCCACCTAAAAAAAACGCCGGATTCTTCTTCTTTAAATCTTTTGAAAAATTACTTTCATAATGTCTAAATCCAACAGATGTAACCTTAACTCCTAGAATTTTCTCTAATGACATATTTGGCAAATTTATATTAAGCATTTTTCCCGGAGTGATGCTTTCTAAAATTTTATTTTTCAAAATAGCACTTAAATACGAGGCCCCACTATCGTAATGAATTATTGGATTTTCTTTTTGGTAATATTTATCAATTGAAACACTAATTGCAATACTTGGAATTTTTAAAAATGTGGCCTCTCTTGCTGCGGCAACTGTCCCTGAATAGTAAATATCTTGCCCAAGATTTGCGCCCTTATTAATACCAGAGACCACTAGGTCTGGGATGGACTCTGTAAATAAATATCTCATAGCAAATGATACACAATCCGCAGGAGAACCATTTATAGCATAAGAATTTTCTCCAACTTTTTTAAGATCTACAGAAGAGTGAAGACTTATGGCATGTCCTGCTCCCGATTTCTCTTTATCTGGAGCGACAAGATACACTTCATGATCTAGAGACAAGGTATCATACAAACTCAAAATACCTGGTGCATTATAACCATCATCATTGACTAACAAAATTTTCATATTGTGCTTCCCAGAGGATAAAAATAAAAAAAGGTATCTCGAAAACATCTAAAACATCCATGTTCTAGAAAAACAAGATACCTTTTAAAAAAAGAGTTGAATCTCTTCCCTTCTAAAATGATAATTTTTTTTTATGCAACATGGCAATACTATTTTTTATTTATTTTTTTAGATCTGGATATTCATAAAGCTTACCAATAATAGGTATGCTAAGTATATTTGCTAAACCTCTCTCCTTTGCCACTCTTTTTAATTCTAAAGCAGGCCAACCAACAGGCTCTCCTCCTAAAGGAAACGTTCCCCAGTGAACTGGAAAAAATATTTTTGCATCTAAATCATAAAAAGCCTCAACGGCATCGTTTGGGTCCATATGAGCATAACGCATAAACCATCGAGGCTTTGACGCTCCTATTGGCAAAACAGCTAAATCAATCGGAGAAAATCTTCTTTTAATTTCTAAAAATCCTCCAAAAAATCCTGTATCACCAGCATTATAAATTGTTCCATGCTTGGAAATAATCACATACCCACCCCAAAGCGAAGAATTTGCTTTTTGCCATATTCTTCTTGACCAGTGCTGAGCAGGTACAAAAACAACTTTAATGTCATTAAAGATATACTCTTGCCACCAATCAAGCTCAACGATTTGAGAAGAAATATTTTTTTCTAAATACTTTTTAAGCCCTACAGGACAAATAATAGTCGCATTTTTTGGCAATTTCTCTAGAGTATTTAAATCTAGATGATCGTAATGGTTGTGAGTTATTAGTGTTAAGGATTTACTTGAGAGCTTTTCAAACTCTGTCATCATAAGGGCAGAATAGTTTTTTCTTCTTGGAACCAGCGCTCTATTACTAATAATTGGATCAATAAATATATTCGTTTTGCTAATTTTAAAAAACATTGATGCATGGCCAAGCCAAGCGTAAGAGTTTCTCTCATTTTTTATAATATTATCGTATAGTCCTGTTTGAATCTCTGGTAAAAAAGATTTTTCTTCGTCGAGATATTCTTCATTATCAAAAAGCTTCCATTTTAAAAGATCCAAAAAACCTTTTTTGGGAGCAGGCATCCAAGGATTAAAAAATGTACTATCACTATTTTTGTGAGAAGCATAAAATAGTTCTGAATTTTGCTTTCGTGCATTTGATATCCAATCTTTATCTAATACTTCTGTTCCAAAAAGCGAACAACTCATAACCATTCCTATAAAGAAAGATATATTACAAATTTTTATCATGTATAACCTCTTTAATTAGAGATGTTGCTGCATCAGCAGTAAAAAATCTTTTGGTATAGGAGACTTAAAAGAGTACTTTTTATTAACCCCCTTCCAAAAAAAACTCAAACTATGAGAATGTAAAAAAATACGGGACAAATTAGTCTGATTATCTCCATACACACCATCACCAACAACAGGCAACCCAATGTGCCCGAGATGACATCTAATCTGATGCATTCTTCCAGATTTTATCGTCACCAAAAGTAAAGAATAACGACTTTGAGATTTTATAATTTCAAGTTTTGTATATGCAGACTGACCTTTTTGAAAATCTATTTTTGACTTTGTTTTTGGCCCCCATATCGGAAGTGTAATTTCTAAAGCATATCCATTATTTTCTATAATCTTTAAAAATTTTTTTTCTTGTGCGTTTCCTTTAAGATTTGCAAATAGTTCATCTGCATTACCATTTACAACAACAACATACTGTTTAAATACTGCTCTTTTTTTAAATGCTTCTTGTAAAAACTTACAAGCATGATGATCCTTAGCAAAAACTACAATACCACTGCTTTCAAAATCTAGGCGATGAACAGCAAAAAGAGAAATCTTTGATTGTTTATTTTTTTGTTTTAAATAATCGACCACCAAAGAATATAGGGAAACTTCTTTTTCACCACCAATTGTAACTAAATTACTCGGTTTATTTAAAACCAAAAATTGATCATCTTCATGAAGAATACTATTTTTTATATTTTGCATAATCTATTGAAATGTATCCTTTTCCTATAAAAATTAAATCCTGACCAAAATACATTATTTTTTTTATCTTTGACAGAATATTTCAAAGCTTGAAACAATTAGTTGTGGGAAAACAAAATGCAATCTTTAGAAAGAAGTTGCATCAAAAACCAAGGAAGGTTCATCGTGAGTTTACCATTTAGCTACCAAACAATCGGCATAGAACTTGATTCAAAGTTTAAAGCAATTACTTTAAAGTTTGGACAAGACAAGTCACTCTTTATTTCTTCAAAAATGATTCAGGAGTTAGAAAATTTTTTCTCATGGATTTGTACCCACAGCGAAATAAATGCAATCGTATTGCAATCTTATAACAAGACACTACTTCAAGGATTTGATCCGACAGAGTTAGAAACTCTTTCTCAAGAAGATTTTATTCTTCTAACAAAAAAGTTCCAAAATTTAATTTATGCGATGCCATTTCTACCTCAAACAATTATCGTCGATGTTCAAGAAGGTGTTAGCGGAGCTGGGGTTGAGCTTCTTGCAGCAGCAGATATCCGAATTGCCAGAGACTCTGCCCATGTTCACTTTGATCATCTTCAAAATGGTCAACTTCCAGTATGTGGGGGGATTGGTCTTTTACAAACTGTTATACCGCAGTATCAAATAAGACATTGGCTGCTTGCTGGGCAACCAATTCCGGCAGATGATTTAAAACAAAATGGTCTTTTTCACTCAATCTACGATGAAGATAGCACAAAAATCGTTATAGAAGGGTATTTACAAGAGATTTTTAAACAATCTCCTGTTGCAAGAATTCAGGCAAAAAGGGCCCTTCTCGAAATTCTTATTCCTCAAATGGAAAAAGGCAAAGAACTAGAATCACGTATTGGTCATGCAGGTCTTGTCACTGGAGATTGGAAAGAGTCTGCAAAATCAAGCAATGAAGGACGTGGCCCTAAATTTTTAACAACAAAAGAGATGTCTCAAATTTTAAAACGGGCAAGTGCTGCAACCTTGTAATCTTTTGCTTTTCAAATAAAAGATAGTCATGATATCAAACGGGTACTATTCGTTATTATTCATGTACCAAGGATAAGTTTATGCATGATTCAATTAAAGATATAGAATCTGGAGAAATAAACACTAAATCATTGTCGATAGGAAAAACCTACACCTATCAAATAGATGAAAACCTACACTGGCCCAAATCAATTCTTGATGAATTGGAAGAAAATATTGATGAAAAAACCGATGTTTCAACTCACACTATTTCGTCTACATTTTCTGTAACAAGAAAAAGCGACCAGTTTTACAAGGATCATTTAATTATCAAAGGTGATTTTCAGGCCAATTTTGAAACAAGATGTATAAAATGCCTAAAACCAATGTTTCATGAAATTGAAGGAGAATTTGCAGTATGTTTTTTAGGCAAAGAAATGGAGTCGATGCCTGAATTTAAAGATTCTACAGAAATTTACTACCAAGAAGAGGAGCTAGAACTATACTTTTATGAAAAAGGGAAAATTGACCTTTATGAACTAATTCACGAGCAAATTTTCATGAATGTTGATGATTTTCCTCTGCATGATGAAGATTGTAAGGGCCTTTGTCATGTGTGTGGAGTTGACCTAAATAATGAAACATGTACTCATCAAGCACAACAGAATGAGTGATAGTGATTTTTAAGTTTGTTTAAGAAAAGACTTGCCTAAGTACATATAAAAATAGTATTTACTCTTGTTCTAGTAATTTAATTTTATGTTTAATTGTTTACCGGAGTTGTTATATGGCCGTTGTTCCAAAGAAAAAAACTAGTGTTTCAAGAAAAGGTCTTCGTCGTGCAGGCCAACATCATAAACTTTATAAAAAAGATACAATCAGTTGCTCTAATTGTGGCGCAACGATGTTACCTCATAAAGTTTGTTCATCTTGCGGTACTTACAAAGGCAAAGAATACATTAAAATGAAAGCTGCCAAAGAAGAAACTGCAGAAACAAGCAACGAATAGTTTAATATTCAATCCTGTTAATTCGGCCTTTTACAATCCATACTTTTCTTTTTAAAGTATATTTCTGGTTGTGATTTCAAAGGATATTACTATGTATAAATCAGTGACTTTACTTTTTCCTGGTCAAGGAACTCAATACATCGGGATGGGTTCACGGGTAAAAAACGAAGAGTTTTTTAATGCTATTTTACAAGCCGATGATGTACTTGGTTATCCACTTTCTAAAATGATGTTGGAGGGGCCTGAAAGCGATCTTGTTTTGACTCAAAATACTCAACCGGCAATCGTCACCTACTCTGCAGCACTATTTTATAAACTAGAAAAGCTTCTTTTATCTAAAAATATAAAAATTGACCGAGTTTTAGGACACTCTGTTGGAGAATATTCCGCTTTAGTTGCAGCAAAAGTTCTATCATTAAGCGATGCAACCAAAGCCGTTCACCTTCGTGGGAAGTTCATGCAAGAAGCAGTTCCTTTTGGTAAAGGAAAAATGTTTGCAATAATGAAAGTTCCTATGGAGCTAATTGTTAACGCCTGCCAAGAAGTATCAACACCTGACGCTAAAGTAATGCCTGCAAACTTTAACGAACCAGAACAAACAGTAATTTCTGGAGATGCTGAAGCAGCACAAAAAGCGATAAAATGGATTGAAAGTAATTTTGAATCAAGATTTAGAGCAATGGAGCTTAACGTTTCTGCTCCTTTTCATTCCTCTTTGATGGAACCAGCGGCATTAAATTTAAAAACAGCATTTGAAAAAATAACCTTTAATAGTAGCGCAATCCCATATGTTGCAAATGTTGATGCAAAAGAGTATCCATCACAAACATTAGGGGAAACGGTGAAAGAAAATCTTGTAAAACAGGTGTGCGGAAGTGTTCTTTGGACACAAAGTATTCGAACATTGTCTTCAAATACTTTATGTATAGAAGTCGGTCCAGGTAAAGTATTACAAGGCCTTGTAAAAAAAATAAATCCAGAAATTAAGGTAATTTCTCTTGATAATGATACTGGATTTAGCGATCTTGAAGGAGTCCTCGGATGAGTTTTATAAAATATCCAGATTTAGAAGGAAAAAGAATTCTAGTTACAGGTGCTATGCGTGGTATTGGGAAATCTATAGCAATAAATCTTGCCAAACAAGGAAGTCATGTTGCTTTTAACTACCGTGGAGATCTTACAAAGGCATTAGAATTTCAAAAAGAGCTAGAAGAATTTGGAGGTAAGGCCACTCCTATTCAATTTGATGTAACAAATAATGAAGATATTACCATAGGAATCAACGCTTTTATTGCTGAGCATGGGGCAATATCAGGCCTTGTAAACAACGCAGGCATCTCAAAAGATCAACTAGTTTTAAGACTTAAAGAAGATGAGATGATGCAAGTTATCAATACAAATTTACTAGGCTCTATGCGAGTGATTACAGCGTTAAGTCGCAACTTTTTAAAGGCCCCAGATGCTTCTATTGTAAATATAAGCTCTGTTGTGGGACTAATGGGTAATAGTGGACAGCTTGCCTATTCAGCATCAAAAGCTGGCGTTATTGGAATGACAAAAACTATTGCTAAAGAATTTGCATCAAAAGGTGTTCGATCAAATGCGATATGCCCTGGTTTTATTGAAACAGATATGACTCAAGCTTTAGATGAAAAAGTAAAAGAGAATTATTTAAAAAGTATACCTCTTGGAAAGCTAGGAACAGGAGAAAATGTTGCAAATCTTGTTGCCTTTCTCTTAAGTTCTGCGTCTGGGTATATAACTGGTGAAATTATCAAAATTGATGGTGGACTTTATATCTAAATTTTACTTAAATATAAAAAAGAGTTTATATAAAAATCTCGTGTTAACTAAAAAATGGAGTTAGAAATGCAAGAAAAAGTGATAAAATTAATCAGTGAAGCAACAAAAGTAGAAGCTTCTAAAATTACATTAGAAACAAGCTTCCAAGACGATCTACATTTAGATTCTTTAGACATTGTTGAACTTATGATGAAAATGGAAGATGAGTTTGGTATTGAAATCCCTGAAGAAGAAGCTGAGGGGCTTAAAACAGTAAAAAATGTTGTTGATTATTTAGAAAAGAAAAAATAGTAATATTTTTTACTTTTTTTACAAGAAAGGGGGGAACATTTTTATGTTCCCCTTTTTTTTATAAACAGGATGTTTTGTATGCCGACGAGCACAGGATGTGCGCAAAGTCGGCGATAAACAGGATGTTTTGTATGCCGACGAGCACAGGATGTGCGCAAAGTCGGCGAT
>CAZCDT010000020.1:0-9002 GCA_964497525.1 uncultured Bacteriovoracaceae bacterium | reverse complement strand
AGCTTTGATTATTTTTGCTTTTTTTGTTTCTTAAATATATCATGTCATTTATCAAAACATATTAAGGAGCTATCTTTATGGGAAATAACAGGGTTGCAGTTACAGGCGTTGGCATCATTTGTGGTCTTGGTAATGATTTAAACAGCGTATGGAATGGAATTGTGGAAGGAAAATCAGGCATAACCGCTATTGAAAATTCAAATGTTGCTGATCTTCCAGTAAGAATTGCAGGAGAGGTAAAAAACTTTGCAATTGCAGAAGACCTACTCGATCCAAGAGAAGCTTCTAAATACGATAAGTTTGTACACTTTGCCCTGCATTCAACAAAAGAAGCGCTAAAAAATGCAGGCCTTTTAGATGATTTACACTATGATCCTGCAAATTGCGGTTCTATTTTAGGCGTTGGAATGGGTGGTTTTCCAATGATTGAAGATACTCACAAAACTCTTATGGAAAAAGGAGCAAAAAGAGTTTCTCCCTTTTTTGTTCCAGCAATTATCCCAAATATGGCGACAGGAATGATTAGCATAAAATTTGGAGTCAAAGGGGTGAATTATACTCTGGCAAGTGCGTGTGCTTCTGCAGCACATGCAATATCTGCTGCGTCTTTTGAAATAATGAGTGGTCGATGCGATATGATGATTACAGGAGGAGCTGAAAGTGTTTTGTGTGGTCTTCCTATATCTGGTTTTGCCTCGATGAAGGCCGTATCTAAAAATAATGAAAATCCAAGTAAAGCATCACGCCCATTTGATACAGGAAGAGATGGCTTTGTCATGGGAGAAGGCGCTGGAATTTTAATTTTAGAAAACTATGAAAAAGCAAAAGCAAGAGGTGCTAAAATATATGCAGAGATCGTAGGGCATGGTTCTACATCTGATGCTCACCATATAACAGCACCACATCCTGAAGGCGAGGGTGCTTCAAGATGTATGTTACAAGCGATAAGATCTGCAGGAATTACTCCTCAAGATGTTAATTATATAAATGCCCATGGAACATCTACTCCAATTGGAGATATTGCAGAAATTACAGCAATAAAAAGAACATTTGGAGAACACGCTAAAAAATTATATGTGAGTTCTACAAAATCAATGATTGGTCATTTACTCGGAGCTGCAGGTGGTGTTGAATCTGTATTTTGCGTTATGGCCCTTCATACAGGTGTTATCCCTCCAACAATAAATATAGAAAATCAAGATCCACAATGTGATTTAAATGTAGTTCCAAACAAAGCAGTTAAAGCAGAGATAAATTACGCTTTAAATAATTCATTTGGATTTGGTGGTACAAACTCATCATTAATTTTTAAGAAAGTATAAAAAATAAATATATTTGAAGAAGGTGTATTATGTTTCATAAAAATGCTTCCTCGCTTGAGTCGATGGATAAAGAGGTTTTTGATCTTATTGAGAAAGAGAGAATTAGACAAGAAGAGGGCCTTGAACTAATTGCCTCTGAAAATTACACATCAAAAGCAGTAATGCAGGCACAAGGTTCTATCTTAACAAATAAGTATGCTGAAGGTTTGCCTCAAAAAAGATATTATGGTGGATGCAACATCGTAGATCAAATTGAAACCATCGCCATAGAGAGGGCCAAAAAACTTTTTAATGCAAGCTTTGCTAACGTTCAGCCACATTCTGGATCACAAGCAAATATGGGAAGCTACTTTAGCGTACTAAATACTGGTGATAAAATTCTTGGAATGAACTTATCTGAAGGAGGTCATTTAACTCACGGCTCTCCTGTGAATTTCTCGGGAAAAATGTTTCAAGTAATCTCTTATGGTCTTCACCCAGAAACAGAGATGATTGATTATGACATGTTGATGGATTTGGCAAAAAAAGAGAAACCAAAGATGATTGTTGCAGGAGCATCGGCATATCCTAGAATTATTGATTTTCAAAAATTTTCTGAGATCGCAAAAAGCGTTGGCGCTTATTTATTAGTAGATATGGCACATATCGCAGGACTTGTTGCCGCAGGCCTTCATCCAAATCCTGTTCCATATGCAGATTTTGTTACATCAACTACGCATAAAACACTTAGAGGCCCTCGAGGTGGATTAATTGTTACAAATAATGAGGAATTAGCACAAAAAATAAATTTTAATGTTTTTCCCGGAATTCAAGGTGGCCCACTAGAGCATGTGATCGCTGGAAAGGCCGTTGCTTTTTTAGAAGCTCTTCAACCTGAATATAAAATTTATCAAGAACAAGTCATAAAAAATGCCAAAAAACTTTGCAATGAGTTAATGAATTTGGGAATCGATATTGTATCAAAAGGAACAGATAATCATTTAATGTTAATTAAAACCGATTCTGTAAATTTATCAGGAAAAAAAGCAGAAGCAGCACTTGAACATGCAGGAATAACTTGTAATAAAAATATGATTCCAAAAGATACTCGCTCTCCATTTGTAACGTCTGGAGTAAGAATTGGAACTCCTGCAATAACAACAAGAGGTCTTAAAGAAGAACACATGGTGCTTCTTGCAAACTGGATGTCTAAAGCGTTAAGAAATCCAGAAAACGAAGAAGTGTTAAGATCGATAAGAAAAGAGGTACTTACTTTATGTAAAAAATTTCCGGTGTATTAAGGAAATAACAGTAATATGCTATGTCCATCTTGTGCGGCCCAAAATACTCAAGTTATTGACTCCAGAGTTTTGGATTTAGGAAGAAGCGTTAGACGTAGAAGAAAATGTAAAAAATGTAATTATCGATTTACTACTTATGAAGTTGAAGAAATTATTTACCCTACTGTCGTAAAAAATGATGGCCGACGTGAAATTTATAAAAGAGAAAAGGTCTTGGGGGGAATTAGAAAAGCGTGCGAAAAAAGACCTATTGCTAGTGAAAAAATTGATGCTATTGTAGAAGGAATTGAAAAAAATATTTTAACAATCAAAGGTGTAGAAATTCCAACACAAAAGATTGGAGAGATGGTAATGGAGAAATTGCTTACGCTAGATCCTGTAGCATATGCGAGATTTGCCTCCAACTATTTAGATTTTGAAAATATTGAAGGATTTGTCGAAGGAATTCAAAAAAGAGTTCGGCATTCAAGTATTAACCAAAAACGGAAACAAAAATATGAATAAACCCAAAGATCAACAGGAACCAACTAATCCATTAAAAAAAAGAAGCATTGCAAGAGAATACGCTTTTAAGTTTTTATATCATTTAATGCTTGATGATTTTAAAACTTTAAAAAAAGAAATCTTAGAAGAAAATTTTTTAGAACAAAGAATACTAGAATTTGATGAGAAAAGTTTATCTCCAATACAAAATGAAGAAGCGCAACTAGAGATTGATTTAAATACAAAGACTTTTGCAAAATCATTAATTGAAGGAGTATTAACAAACGAAGAAGAACTTTTAAAAGAAATTTCTTTAAGTCTTACAAGCTGGAAATTAGAATCGTTAAATCGATTAGATCTCGCAATCATTATGCTGGGAGCTTATGAACTGATAAAAATAGAGAACTCTCAGTTAAAAATTGTTATTAGTGAATATAACCGTATCGCAAACAGTTATAGTTCTCAAGAAGCACCATCTTTTATTAATGCTATTTTGGATAAAGTTGGAAAAAAGCATCTAAAGGCAGGCCAATAACGAATGGATTTGAATCAATTAAAAGATCAGATTTCTATTGATATTTGTGGCATAATTTGGATTACAAAAGAAAACTTAATCAATAAACCTCCACCTTTTGATTCGCTTGACTATTTTTTAGATGGAGCACTTATAACATTTTATAATAACCATAAGAAGAACCTAACTCAAATTAATGGCACAAATCTTTTTATGGCCCAAAGCTTTGGAAATAGCTTTTTTGTTGCACACTTTGAACAGTCAACCTCAAATCTTATTGAACAAATTTCTCAAATAAAAGCACTTATTCCTGTCACAAATAAAGAAAAATTAGTTTTACTTATTGAACCTACAGGAAGTGATCTTATAAAAAAATTAACGACTGTATTTAATCCAATTATCTTAAAAAAATATAACGTTTATACAAAAGAAGATTTTCTTGGAAAATAGTGCATAAACTTTCGAAGTACTTGGCCTTGGCAATTTGTATTTTCACAATCTTGTAAATTGAAATTATCCGTACAGTAGCCTTTGCATTTACCTTGGAATGGTACAATTGTTTTTCCCTTTACCTCTAATAATAAATCAGAAGGTAAAATTTCTTCAACTTTAATAGCACACGTTGACTTACAATTTTCAATTTCATGAGTAAACAAAAAAAATCCCAACTCTAAAGATTGAAAATATGGCTGATACCCGTTTAAAAAAACAGTTTTATCTAACAAAAAATCATCTTTTGTCTTCCACTCACATCTACACTTTGGACAAATTTTAAAAACACTCATTAATTCACGACCTTTTTAGTATGAATAACTATACCTAAGATATTACATTATACTACTGCCAAATGTTTGTTTCTATCTTAATGGCACTTTTTGCCTGATTCACTTCTATTTTTAAACAGATGAAAATAATAAGAAGAAGAGTGCTAATTCTCTTTGGAGGTTAAGATGCAATTAAAAGACTTAGAATTTTTTCGTATGGAATTAACTCGAATGAGAGAGGAGTTGTTAAATAGCGAAAAAGTAAGTATTGAAGAGGATTTACACATTTCTAGTGAAGATCTTTCTGATGAAACAGATTTGGCAACAGGTCTAATTAATCAAGAGTTATCTTTTAGTTTTAAAAAAAGAGATTTAGAAAAAATCAGGCAAATTGAGTTTGCCCTTGAAAGAATAAAATCTGGTCAATTTGGTCTTTGTGAAGAGTGCTGTGAACCAATCAGTCTTAAACGCCTAAAAAACCGTCCATGGACAACTCTTTGTATAACTCATGCAGAAGAGCAAGAGCGTGAACTGGCCCGTTTTCAAAAAAGCGTATAGATCAAATCTTTTTTAAAGATCCATCCTTTTTTTCCGTCAGCAAGCTCTATTAATAGGTGATCATCTAATTCTTCTTTAAGTAAAAAACAACTACTTCCTTCGTGCAATACAAAAAGTTCGACTCCACTACTTCCTGTCGATGATTTAACCACAGCTTCTTTTTTTATAACAACGCCAATATCTTGCTTTAGCAAATAATCTTTTAAAACAAAAACACTTACAAAAAAAGAAAGGAGAAAAGAAGTAATAACCATAAGTAGCAAAGACTCTGTCTTTTTATAAATTCTTACAATAATTGACATAACTCCTATAAAAAAGAATATTGCAGCTATAAAGATCTGTTCTTTAAAGTTAAATAATGCCTTAAGCGACATAGATTTTACAAAAAATGATCTTTTATCTTCAACTTTATCTATAATTTTTTTTTCTATCATCTCTAAATTGTGCTTTACATCACCATCACGCGGTAATACCTCGAGTGCTTTTTTAAAGTAAAAAATTGCCTTACCAACTTCCCCAAGCTTGTAATAGATATTTCCAACATTAAACAGCCATTCTCCACTTGTTTTAGAATCATTATCCATCGATTGGTAATATTGTAAGGACTCTTGATAATTGCCATTATTATAAGAGATTAATGCTTGATTACTGTCAGCGAAACTCATCGTGCAGAAAAAAAATGACAACATCAAAAGTATGCATAGCTGGTAAATATTAAACATTCGTGTCATTTTATACCTCGTTCAATTTCTTTAACAATGTTTACAATGTCTGCTTTTAATTTTTTAATTTCTTCACTCGACAAAGACTGGCCAGCATAGATTACAAGATCACATCGATCTCCAATAGTTTTAAAAAGCTCTAAAATATTTTTAGAAATATTTCTTTCTTGCAATAACGTTATTGCTTGTGATGTTGTTAGTGCCCCTCCATCAATTTTTAATTTATGTCCTATATATACTCTCAACAGATAAATCGCTTTATTACTATCAAAATGATCTAGTTTTTTAAATTCTTTATCAAAAAGTTTTTTTGCATAATGAAAGTTATACCAAGACTTATCGCTAGATAAAAATAATTTCCTTTTTTCATACAAAAATAAAACGATGGAAAAAATCGGCAAAAGTAAATACACAAACAATAAAACAATATAATCATTTTTAAAAAATTGTAAATTTTTAAATCCACTTTTAGAAATATCACTTTTAATTGATATAATATCCTCTCCTTTTACTATAACTTGTTTTTGTTTTAAATCTAAAGAACTTACAATCTTTGTCTCAGATGTTTCTCCTGCTAATACTGTGATCGTAATAGGACTTGTTGTCACCTTTTGAACTTTTTTAATCTTTGTATCAAAATATAAAAACTCTAACGCAGGAATTGTAAGCACCCCTTCTTTTTCGGGAACAATAGCAAGTTTAAAAACCTTTTCGCCCTTAATCACACGGTCCTCTACAAATTGATTAACGCTTGCCTTATCTTGATATATTTTACAATTTGGCAAAGCAATATCCATAATAACTGCATTTTTTATATTACCAATCGACCTAAATATAATTTCAAACGTTATCGAATCTCCCACCTTTACTTTATCTGAACTAATTTTTGTTTCAACCTCAAGACTACCAATCACTCCACTAAAATGACCACTTCCATGTATTTGTGGTATTTTTAAAACTTTAATTTTTTCTGATTTTGTTCTTAACACAACCCTTTTTACTTCTTGTTGATCAAATGAAAAAAAACCGAATCCTCCCCTTCTTCTCGGAGAATTTTCATCTAAAATATTAGCATTTAAAATGGCCTCTTTGATTTCGACATCACCCTCTTTTGTAGGAAAAAGTGCAAAGTTTAATTCTGTAATACTCCAGCGCACTCCATCTATAATTTTTTGATACTCTTTTTGCTTTTCAACCTCTTCTTTTATAAACCCATTAAAATCTGGTATATCTAAACTTGCTCCACTGACCTGAACTTTTGAAAAAATTTTTAAATTATATAACACTTCTTCACCAACAAATGGTGTTTTATTACTAATATATGCTTCCATATAAAATGGACGATCTTTAATCTTCACATCTGATTCTTTATGAACGGTTATACTTATGGTATTACTAACAAGTTTTTTTCCACTAACCAAAACTTCTGCAGGTCCTAAAACAAATCTACCTGGTTCTTTTGCCGCTAAAATATAGGTTATCTCTTTTTTACTGCTCACTTGGCCATTGATATATTGAACTTGGGTTGAACTTTGGTTGTTTAAAATTTCAAAATTATTAATTCCTGTAATACTTGGTTCCTGGTCAATACTTTTACTTCCTTCAACGGACAATATTAAAACAAACTGATCATCTAAACTTACAACGTTTTTATCCACCATTAAAGAAGCTCTTGCAGCAAAAACTGATGGATTAAAAAATAGCATCATTACTGATACAAGCACCAAATATCGGTAAACAATAAAATTCTTGTATTTCATTAGGCCATCCACCCTTTTTAAAATTTTACCAATCTTTTTCTGTTTCATAACGACCTGAAGATGTATTCATCTGCTCTTTTAATTTTTCAGATCTTTTATCCTCAACCGACTCGAGCCATCTTGCGGCCTCTTCTTTACTCATTTTATCTTTTTCTTTTGAAGCATTTTGAGGCTTATTTTTTTGATTTTCATCTAAATTCTCTTCTTTTGCACTCTTCATTTGCGAAGTCTCTTTATCTTGCTTGTTTTTTTCTTCATCTTCTTTTGGAGATTTTTGATTATCTTTATTTTGTTTTTCTTTTTGCTCTTCTTTGGAATCTTTACTCCCAGCATTGTTGTTTTGTTCGCTTTGCTCTTCTTTCTTTTGTTCTTGCTTATTCTCGCATTGTTTATTTTCTCTTTGTTCCTGCTGTTTTTTATTTTCTTCAATTCTCTTTTTTATTTCTTCCCTGACAAACTCTAAATTATATTTAGCATCAAGGTCATCTGGATTAAGCTCTAATGCTTTTTTATAGCTTTCTACAGCATCAGTTAATTTTCCAGCTTTATATTGAGTATTTCCAAGATTATAAAAGGCTTTTTGAGAAATATTTTTATCACTACTTAAGACAAGCGCAGATAATATTTTCTCTGACTCTTCATACTGTTTTAATTTGTAATAAGTACTTGCAAGGTTAAAATCCAGTTCTTCATTTTTTGGCATTGATATTTTTGCATCCAAAAAAGATTGCAAAGCTTCTCCAAATTTTTCCTCTTCGTATAACGCCTTTCCCTTTGCTGTTGGCGAATTTATAACAAAAGCATGAGATTGGAAAACAAAAGAAAAATTTAAACAAAAAATAAAAACACCTAAAATCGTTTTTCTTACCATACGTTTTCTTTCACCGACCAACAATTCAACAAGTAAGAGTATTATCGCAATTAATAAAGGCCATTGATATCTTTCCTCAAAGCGCTTCCTTTTTGAACTTTGCAAATCCTTTTCTTCAACACTGCCTCGAATGTCTTGATAAATTTTTTCTAAATGCAAAGAACCCGAAGTAGCACGAACATAGCTCCCTCCGGAGTTGAGTGCGATTTTTTGTAATGAAGTTTCATCGAGTTTTGATAAAATAACATTTCCACTACGATCTTTTTTAAATCCGCCATTTTCTAAGTCCGGAATTGGTGCTCCACCTTCTTTGCCTATTCCTATTGTATATATTTTTATTTTATCTTCATCATATGCTTTCTTTGCCTCCGCGGCAGGATCTCCTTCGTGATCTTCCCCATCTGTTATTAATATTAAGACTCTAGATCGTTTATCTTTTTGATCATAACTTTTTTTCGCGGTTATAATTGCATCAGCAATTGCAGTTCCGGGAACTGGAATTAAATCAACAGATAATGAATCCAAAAACAGCTCCATTGCTCCGTAATCAAGAGTTAGTGGGCATTGTAAGAAACTTGTACCAGCAAATGCAATCAATCCAACCCTATCTCCTTCTACAATTTTTAATAAATCAATAATCTCTCTTTTTGCCCTTTCTAATCTATTTGGAGAAACATCTTCTGCTAACATACTTTTAGAAACATCAAGGGCCACTATTATATCGACTC
>CAZCDT010000019.1:0-44563 GCA_964497525.1 uncultured Bacteriovoracaceae bacterium | reverse complement strand
TTTCCTATATTGATTCTTTCCTCAGAGGTTTAGGTTCTTTCATACCGCCTCCTTGTTTTTAAAAATAATTATTAATTAATAATTCCCATTTTTTTTGCATCTTCAGTTAATTGATCTCGAAATTTTGGATGAGCAATTTGAATTAAACTTTTGGTTCTTTCTTTAATTGTTCTACCTCTTAGATGAGCAATTCCATATTCTGTTACAATAAAGTCTGTATTACTTCGATGAAGAGTTACTGCAGTCCCTTGCAAAAGCATTGGAGTGATTGTCGAGATTGTTTCATTCTTAGCAGTTGATCTACATGCAATAATTGATTTCCCCATTCCATCAAAACCAGCAACAGCACCTACTGCAGTGTCGGTTTGACCGCCAGTGCCAGAGTACTGAGTTATACCAATTGATTCACTCGCTACTTGGCCAGAAAAATCAACTGCAAGACAAGTGTTTATTGAAACCATCTTAGAATTTTGGCGAATGATGTTTGGATCATTGACCCATTTGCCGCGTAAAAATTCTACGGCCATGTTGTCATCAAGCCACTCATACATTTTTTTTGACCCCATTGCAAAGGTACAAACAAATTTGTCTTTATAAATGGATTTTTTCTTGTTTGTAATTACACCTTCTTCATAAAGCGTAACCATTGAATCTACAAACATTTCAGTATGTACCCCAAGATCTTTTTTGTTTTTTAAAGAAAGTGCCGCGGCATTTGGAATCCCTCCAATGCCTAGCTGAATAGTTGAACCATCAGCAACCAGTTCAGAGATATAATTTCCAATTTGCATCTCTATTTTATCTGGAACAACTTGAGGAAGAGTAGGCACCTCTTGATGATTCTCAACAAAATAATCAACTTCTTTAATATGTAAATGAGTATCACCAAAAGTTCTTGGAAGATTTTCATTTACTTCTAAAATTACAACATCAGCTTTTTCCAAAACATCTTTTTCGTATGTAATGCCTAAAGACAAAGAGACAAAGCCTTTTGAGTCTGGAGGAGTACATGTTCCAAAAAAGACACTAGGATTTCTTACCTGTAAGCGATCAGTTGCTGCTCTATGAAGCATATTCGGAACAAATGTAACAGTGCCAATATTTTCCTTCATCGCCTTTCGTGCACCTTCAGAATGAAACCAACTGCAAAGTTCAAATTTGCCTTTCATCTTTGGATTTAGAAAAAATTCATAAGGTTTTAATGTTAAAACAGAAAACACTTGAACATTTTCAACTCGATCTGCTATTAGATGAAATTTGCTCATTAGTCCTTGTGGCTCAGAAGCACACTGAGCAACAATTATATCGCTATTGCTTTTGATATGCTCTATTGCAGATTCTACTACAATAAGTTTTTGCTTATATAAATTACTCATATGTGCCTCGTTGATTTTTATCATTATCCTAAAATAATTCCACCATCGACATTGATACACGCGCCATTAATATATTTCGCATCATCAGATGCTAAGAAAGCAAATGTTGCTGCAATTTCATCTGGCTCTCCAAGTCTTTTTAGTGGCACTTTATCTTGCATCATCCCTAAAACTTTTTCAGGCATTGCTTTAACCATCGCAGTTGCAATAAATCCAGGAGCAACGGCATTTGTTCTAATTTGATATTTACCAAACTCTTTTGCCATAGTTTTTGTCATGCCTATAAGGCCTGCTTTTGATGCTACATAGTTGCTTTGACCAAAATTTCCATAGTGAGCTACAACAGATGCAGTATTTAAAATTACTCCACCTTTATTCTGCTCTCTCATATTTGTTGTTGCTATTTTTGCAAGTTTAAAAGCAGCTGTTAAATTAACATTTATAACTTGATCCCAGTCATCATCATTCATTTTTCCCATGGTTGCATCTTTGGTAATCCCAGCGTTATTTACCAGAACATCGATACCCTCTGCTTTTATCCAGTTACTAATTTTTTCTTGCCCTTCTTTGCTTGTAATATCAGCAGAGATATAAGTCATTCTTTCTGGAAATTGAAAATTTAGTTCAGTTTTTTCAAGAGGTGGCATGTCAACAAGACATAGCACCGCTCCCTCTTTGTAGAAACGATCTGCAGTTGCTCTGCCAATACCAGATGCTGCACCTGTAATTAAAACTTTTTTTCCACTAATTCCTTTCATTTGCATGCTCCTTTTTTAAATGTTTCCCCATTTGATAATATTTGCGGCCCAGACATAACCAATGCCTGCGGCGATCATTGATACATAACTTCCATCGTTTATTTTTTTTGATTTCAATCCTAAATCAAGAGATAAAATTTGATCGATTTGACCTAAGTGACCATAATCTTCTAAATATGTAGATTGATTCGGTGTAAGTTTTAAACTATCTAGCATTTGAAAATGCATTGACCTTTTAAAATGCAAAATTGCTAAGTACGAAATGTTATCTCTGGTAATACTGGATTTTGTACACGCTTGATCAATACATTCAAACCAGTTTTTCATCGATACTTCATTAAGTCTTTCCTTCATAAAGTTCTCATCAAAAACCGTGAGTGATTTATAAGCATAAGGTAAATTATCTTGGTCTATTGGAAATGTTGTTCCGCCAAATTTTACACCAACTGTTCTAGAAAGAGAGCCATCTGTAATAATGTGAGTACCAAGAATTACATTTTTTCCTAGATTCTTTTTAAGAATTATCGCACCACCACCGGCCGCGAGATTATACATCATAGACATTGCTTTATTTGTATAATCAACAAAGTCTCCATTGCGATAACCGCCAACAATCATTACAGTGTTAAGAGACTCATCGCTTAACATCATATCTTTTGCAATTTTTAAGGCAGAGACCGTGGTACAGCAGCGTTGTTGCAAATCAATGGCCCAAGCATTTGTAGCACCAATTTTTTCTTGAATATAAATTCCCGAAGTTGTCAGAGGGTATTCTTTCCATTCTTCGCCAATACATAAAATTAAGTCGATCTCTTTTGGATTTATTGCAGCATTTTTTATTGCATCAACAGCGGCCTTAACACCCATCTCTTGAGTTCCATCATCTGGGCCGGGAATATATTTTTGATTTATGCCAAGCTTTTCTTTTACCGCCTCTTCGCTCCACACACTATTTGTTGCAAGAGATATTTCTTTTGCTGTCATGATTTTACGAGGTAAGTAGGTTCCAATACTTAAAATGCCTACGTGATTCATTGGGCCCTCCCGATTAATTTTTCAATAGCATCAGCACACTCTTTGGGTTTCTCAAAGAATGCTAGATGGCCTGTTTGTTTAATAAATTTTAGTTCTGAGTTAAAAATTCTACGCGCTAAAATCTTGGCATTTTCTTGTGGCAAAAAAGAATCTTCTTCTCCGGCCAATACTAACGTTGGAACTTTTATTTCTTCTAAGTATAAGTTGCTGTTTACAAAATCCCATGCGGCATCAAGTTGCATCAGTGCTTGTTCTAATTCAAAATTATTTTCTTTAAATCTAAGCTCAATTAATTTTTCTAACTCTTCTTTGTGGTCTGTGATAAAACTTGGATGAACAAATTTCTCAATGGCCAGACGATTGCCTACAACTTTGTCTAAATTATAAAAGGCACTAAAACCCTCTCTTGTGATCTCTGCAGCAACCGGAAACTCTTTTCCTGCCCCCTTTGTGCAAAGAAGACCTAACGCTTTAACGCTGTTTGGATTTTTTAAGGTGTGAAGCTGAGCGATGAATCCTCCCATACTGATACCAAGTACCACGTACTTTTCATGGCCCAGCTCCCGCATAACTTTCATGCCATCTTCTGCAAGATCTTGTAGAGAATATTTATTTTCTACAGGATCAGACTTTCCCATGCCACGAGCATCAATCATTATCATCTTATATTTTGTAGCTAAAATACCTGCAAGAGGTTTGAAGTTGTAATTAGAGCAAGCAAAACCAGAATAACAAAGGATAGGTTCACCTTCTCCCCAGACATCGACATGAACTTTTTTATCAGATTCAAAAGTAAAATAAAGATCTTCTTTTTTCATTTTTATACCTTTTTAAAAGTCGAGGTCATTTTTTAGTATGACTTGATTTAGTTTGGCAAGAAAAATTTGTACGAGCGTATAAAAAAACAATACGACAGTATAAAAATAGTTTTTATTTGTACCATGTAATAATGTTTTTATGATAGACAATGAATTTGAAACTTGTTAAGAAGTTGTATCCATAAAATTATAGTAGATTTGGAGATAAAAATGCTAAAAACGAGTATTATATTCTTGGCAATTCTTTTTAACTCATCACTTTTTGCTTCTGGAGTTTATTCTAATGGTGTTGGTTTTTCTGGAGATTGGGTAAAAGAGCAAATTTGGCATCCAGGAATGTTTTTAGGTGTTGGTGAATACTATGTTTATATTCCTAAAAATCTACCACCACGTGGCAACCGAGCACTAGTTGTTATGCTACATGGCTGTATGCAAAATCCAGAAAGTTTTGCTCAAGGAACAAAGATGAATCTTGCCGCAGATAAAGAAGGGTTTATTGTTCTTTATCCAAAACAATCAGACACTGCCAATAAGTATTTTTGCTGGAATTGGTTTTTACCGATCAACACAATTCAGTCTCCTGTTATGATTGCACATAATGAGCAAGGTGTTGTTTTGGGAATGATTGAAAGTACGCTATCTGCTTATGGTATTGATCGCGATCAGGTTTTCTTGGCAGGTATTAGCGCTGGGGCATCCATGATTTCTAATCTTTTAAATTGCTACCCAGAAAAGTTTAAGGCGGCAGGAATTCATCATGGAGTTCAGTATTTAGGGGCCAGCGATGTCTGGTATAGTATGGAAAAATTGACAGAAATTGTTGTTGGTCAAAGCCCATTGTCTCCACGAGCAAATGCAAAAAAAGGTTATCAAGCATCTGGCAATATACCAGATGGTGGAGTGAATACAGATCATCGAATAAAGGCGATAATTTTTCATGGTGATAAAGGACCAATGCATTTTATGCACTCCATTCAGGTTGTCGAAGAGTTAATGTATTTTAATGAATATTTAGATAATTCTGTTGATGATAATTCTTTAGAATATGTAGAAGAGAGCGTTTCGTATGAAGAAACAAAACTTTATGCTTATGATAGACATATCTATTCAAGTGGAGACGATATTCATTTTGAAAGATATTTAATTTATGGTTTGGGACATGCGTGGAGTGGAGGGGATAATAGTTTTGACTTTAATGATCCTCATGGCCCAGATGCAACAAAGCTTATGATTAATTTTTTTAAACGAAATGGTATGGTGACTATTAATGAGTGAGGAATTAGAAAAAATTGGTGAGCTAGATGATGGCCTTTATAAGTTATTTGAGTTTCGGCCACGTAAAGGTGATATAAAAAAATTAGAAATCATTAAAGCAACTATTGATTGCTTAGCTCAAGAAGGATTAGCGGAATTAAGTTATGAGGCCATTGCAAAAAGAGTTGGAACAAGAAGAGCTCATATTGCATATCATTTTTCAGATAAAAGAGACATCTATCTTGCAGCAGTAAAATATATTGTAGCAACGAGTCAGCAAATCATTATTGATCATATAGGAAACGGTCCACACTTTGGAAAAGATACCTTGTCTCATTATGTAGAGGCATATTTTTTATGGGCCAAAAAGCATCCTGAACAGCTTTCTGTTATGCTTTTGTTTTACTATTTATGTAATATTCATTCACAGTATAGAGAGCTTCATGAGCAAATTAGAGAGGCCGGGAAAGAGCGTTTGGTTTATATTTTAACTCAAAAGCTTGGAAAAAAATTAAGTGCTCTTGAGATTAGTCAGCTTGGAAAGTATATTCAATATTTGATTACCGGAAGCATGATTGATGCAACAACCATGAAAACGTTAACTCTTGATCAGGCCCAGGAAAATGTAACAAAACTTGTGTCGAGCTTGGTTAAGAGGAAATAGAAAATGTTTTTAAGAAAGGGCACTCATACCGATCTATAAAAAATAGATCGGTATGAGTGTGATAGAAAGCTTATTGAAAAATTGCTTGAACTATTGCGCTCATATTTTCAGGGGTTGTATCATTTCTCTCGGCAGCTTTTTCAATAATCTCTTTGAAATCTTTTTTGTCTACACCGTTTAAGTGTTTTGTTATTGCCGCAGTTGCTGTTGTGACATCTACTCCAAGTAATTCTTTAGAAAACATATCAGCATCAGCACTACTTAAGCTTCTTGTTTTTGATAATTTTTTCCAGCTCATAGCAAGTTTTGCAATCTCTTCTCCACGTTCTTGAGAAAGGCCAAATTCTGCAGAAACGGCACTTGCTATAGATGATAATTTGAAAGACTCGCGAATACTTTTTGCAGTTTCTAAGTCTTTGCTTGTTTCACTCGTCTCATCAAAGACAAATTCACCCATAAACATTGGTGTTTCACCATTTGTATAAGCATCACCAAAGTAGAAAGTATTTGCGAATTGATCAGATTCTAGTTTGTGTATAAACACTTCTTGATATTCTGCTCGTGTTTTATAAGATTCCCAACTCTCTCCAGGAACAAATGCGGCAAGATCGTATGCGATGTATCCTGCATTTGCGTCATACACAACTAAAAATCCTTCAGTCATTGTTTGATGAGGTTCTTTTACTATATAGAAATCATGTTCTACATAGTGTTCATTTAAAAGATTAACAAATGTGTCAACTCTATTTACCTCAGGTATGACAACAACAGTTCCTCCGGTTCCAGGATCTGTTATTGGAGGAGTAGTTGTTCCGCCACCGCCTGTTATAGGTACAGTACCTGTTCCGCCTCCACCAGTGATTGGAGTGCTACCAGTTCCGCCAGTGCCGGAACCACTACCAGAGCTGCCAGATCCAGATCCTGCGCCACTGCTGCCGCCAGAGTTAGACCCACCTGTTGTTGGTGTTTGAGGAACAGGGTAGCTTTGTCCTCCGCCACCTCCACCACCTTTGCTGCAGGCACCAAGTAATGTTGCAAGTACAATCAAGCTTAGAAAAATTTTTGGTTTCATAATTTTAAATCCCCCCGTCCTTTTGCATCATCTATTGATGCACTCTTAACTTTTAAAATAGAGTTAAAAATTGTATAAATCAAAAGAAAAAACCTAACATTTTCAATAGGTTATGCAGAGGCAAAAGTGCCAAAATGCACCGGCAAAAAACAGAAAATAAAAAAATAAAAAAATGGGAAAAGCTATTGAGTTGATTAAGAAAAGTAGAAGTTTTAAAAAATGGAATTTTTTTTTAGTGTCAGTATGGCACTATTTTAGTTTCGATTTTTGATTTTATCAAAGTAAGATTTTAGGCGGGCCGTGGTTGTATTTTTCAAAAGTTCAAGCACTTTTTCCATGTGAGAAATTCGAATTACATTTTCTCCTTTACCTTCAGTTACTCCTACTTTATTTAAAACAAGACAAGCTCTACCATCAGGAGAGGGAACAAAATCATCATCACCGTCGACAATAATTCCTTCAACAATTCCCGTTTCTTTATTAAACACAGGAGAACCAGAGTTTCCTTGGAAGGTATCAAGATTTGCAACAAAATAAAAATCCATACTGTCATCTCTCACGATGGCATTATCTGCAATTTTCATAGGTAAACCGAGAGGATGACCAATGACAAGCACTTCATCAAAAGTAGAGATGTTTTTTGAAAGAGAAACAGATAGAGGTCGTCTATTCGAAACAGGTCGATCAAGTTCTACAATGGCATAATCCATTCGTTGTTCCTCTGGATTAATTTGAATCGAATAATCAATCGATGTGTTTGGTTTTTGAATATGAGTTGAGAATAAAACTTTTTTACACTTATAAATATCACTTTTTTTAATGATACTATTTTCCTTAGTAAAACCAAAAACCATGCGCATCTTTTTTTGACAGGCCATTTCGCTTTGTATGCAGTGACCTGCAGTTAAAACAGTCGTTGGAGTTAGCAAAAAACCAGAGCATGAAGATGCTGATATTTGGGAGGAAAAAGCTTCTTCTTTGCAAACTCTTTTTTTCTTTTCAAGAGTGTGCGCAAGAATTTTTAAATTATTTGATGCGGGAACTTCTTCGACGAGATATTGGCGCTCAATAAAAGCAACAACACTGTTTGAGAGTTTTTGATACATCGGGTAGGACGCATAATCGCTAACTTCATAGCGATCATCAGTATCGTAGATCATTTCATATTCCATAGCTAAACTTTGAGATGGAAGTAATGCTATTGATAGAATACTTAAAAAAATTGGTAGTATATATGCCATAAAGAAATCCTGTCGGAGTCTGTTTTTTTACGAGCTTGATTTTAGCATATTAGAGAAAAACTTTCACGATGAAGCGGGGAATTTTTTTAAAAACATGTATTTATTACAGAGATGTTAAGACGATAAAAATCTGGCCCAAAACCTTTAATGGTGCTAACCTTTTAAAAAAAATCATTTCACAAAAAATATCTTAATATTTATTAATTTTTTTAAAAAGGATAGCTTTATGAAAGTTTTAGTGATTAACACAGGTAGTTCATCAATTAAGTATCAACTTTTTAATATGGATAATAAGACCGCTATTGCCACAGGTCTTGTTGAAAAAATTGGTGAAGCAAAAGGAAAAATTAAGCATAAAATCTCACCAGTTGGGGGAGAGTCAAAAGAAGTTGTTTTAGAGCAAGAGATTAAAGATCATAAAGTTGGTTTAAGCAAAGTTGTTGAACTTTTAATTGATAAAGAAAATGGCGTAATAAAAAATAAAAGCGAAGTGGATGCAATAGGACATCGAACTGTTCATGGTGGAGAAGTATTTAATGCTTCAGTAAGAATTGATTCTAAAGTTGTTGATGCAATGAAGGCAATGATTCCTCTTGCTCCTCTTCATAATCCTGCAAATTTAATTGGAATTGAAGTTGCAACAGAAATTTTTCCTAACGTTCCACAGGTTGGTGTATTTGATACAGCTTTTCATCAAACAATGCCTGCAAGTGCATTTAGATATGCTATTCCAGAAGAGTTATATACCAAGCATCATGTAAGGCGTTACGGATTTCATGGGACATCTCATCGTTATGTATCAAAAGAGGCCGCAAAATTTTTGAAAAAAGATATCAATGAAACAAATTTGATTACGGTTCATATTGGTAATGGTGCCAGTGTTGCTGCAATAAAAAATGGTAAAAGTATTGATACAAGTATGGGAATGACTCCTCTTGAAGGACTTGTGATGGGAACTCGTTCTGGAGATATTGATCCTGCGATTCCTCATTTTTTAGTTAGTAATTTAAAAATGAGTATCGATCAAGTGAATAATGTTTTAAATAAAGATTCAGGAATGAAGGGTATTTCTGGAAGTAATGATCTTCGTGATGTCGAAGAGAGATATATTGCAGGAAATGATGATAAAGCAAAACTAGCTATTGAAATGTATGCATATAGAATCAAAAAATATATTGGAGCATACTATGCGGCACTAGGAAGAGTTGATGCCATTGTCTTTACAGCAGGAGTCGGTGAAAATTCTCCAATAATAAGAGAGCTTTCTTGTCGCAATTTAGAAAACATGGGAATTGAAATAGATAAAAATAAAAATGAACCAAGATCAAAAGATGTTAGAGACATAAGCGTTAATGGATCTAAAGTAAAGGTTTTGGTTGTTCCAACAAACGAAGAGTTAGAGATTGCTCTTCAAACTGTTGAAGTGCTAAAGTAATACCCTGAACTGGCGTTAAAATAATTTGCCAATCCAGAGATTTTCTAAAAAATTTTTAACAGGTGTAATTAATATTTTGTCAGTGGTTTGTCTCGTCATGGGTTCAAGACAAACCACTATTTTGTGTTTTATTGGAAGTTGTTTTTCTTCTGCGAATGCCCTAATTCCTTTTAAATGCTTGTCTGTCACATTTTCGGTTGCTTTAACTTCAATGGCAAAAAGGTTGTGATTTTTATCTTGAAAAATAAAGTCCACTTCACTCTTTGTGTGAGTTCTCCAGAAAAACAATTGACCTTCTGGTTCATTATAGCTGATAAATGCTTGCAGTTCACAGTAGATAAAATGTTCAAGAGCATGTCCATACTCTGGAGTGTCAGTTTTTAATTCAAAGTGCCGAAGCAGGGCATTTGCTACTCCGGTATCAAAAAAATAAAACTTTGGAGAGACAACGGACTTCCTTTTTATACTTTTAGAAAAAGGATAGAGCCTGTGTCCAATTAAGGTATCTTCAAGAATTTGATAATATTCTTTAACGGTTACGGCAGAAACTGAAACATCTGACGCGATTGATTCATACACGATTTGCTCTGTATTTGTTGTGGCCGCAATATCTAAAAACTTGGAAAAACTAGGAAGATTTCTAACAAGCCCTTCGGCCTTTACTTCTTCATTTATATAAATATTTATATAGTCTAACAGGTCGCTTCTTTTGTTACTGGAAAGTAAAATGCTTGGAATCCCTCCCCATTGTAATGCTTCTTGCCAACTGACGGACTTTGTTTTTCTCTCGGGAGCAATGAGACTAAAGAATTGTTGCATTTTTGCTCGACCGCCTAAAAGGTTGATGCCGGCTTTTTTTATTTTTCTAGCGCTACTTCCTGTTAAAATGAAACGATCTTGTTCATTGTTTTGAATGTGGTCATGTATTTCATCTAAAAGTTCTGGTATTTTTTGAATTTCATCAATTATGATAGTGGTACCAGAGTTTGAGTCATGCTGATGTTTGTAGGCGTTAATTATTTCTTTAATATGATGTGGTCTTTTGAGTAAATCCTGATGTAGTTCTGTATTTAAAAGATTTATATACAAATTATTAGGAAAATATTTTTTCAAAAATGTGGATTTACCAGTTTGACGTGGCCCAAGAAGAAATAGGCTTTTTCTTTGTAATATTGGATTTATATTTAATATTCTCTCAAACATTTCAGTATGTTATCATTCTTTCTCTAAAAAAGCAAAGTGCTACTTTAGATTTTTTTATAAATTCTAAAGTAGTACTTTGGAATTTGCAAAACCCTTAAATTTTAATATCTTATCGGCCAAATGTAATACTATTCCAAGACTTTTTTAATTTCTGCTAAAGAAACAGTCTCTCCCAAAAATACGATGGCCCCATTTGGTTTTTGAATAAAATATGCAGGGACTCCTGCAACAGCATATTGATTTAACCACTTTGTAATTGTTGGATCTTTTTTTGTCCAGTCGGCCTTTAAAAGTTTTAGATCTGTCTTTTGTACCAACTCTTGAAACTCCTTGGTATTAAAAACTAGCTGTTCGTTTGCATGACAGGTAAGACACCATTTTGCAGTAAAATTTAAAAAAGCAAATTTTTGTTCGTCTTTAATCGTTTTTAGTTTTTCAGGAGTCCATTTTTCCCATGAGATAAAATCTTGAGAGTTTGTAGAGTTGCTATCATAGATTCCTCCATAAACTCTTTTGTAATCAAGAAAAAGAGAGTGAGCTAAAATTAGCAACATTAAGATAACTGCAACGATAGAAGTTTTTATTAAAAAAGGCGTAAGAGAATTTTTCTTTGAAAAAAAGTAAAAGAAAATTGTGGCAATTAAAAGGTGAATTTGTAAAAGAAGGGATTTATCTGGAGTTAAATCGATAAATACACTAATAAGCCAAATTGTTGTAAATAGCATTGAAAGCGCTAGAAGAGCTTTGAGTTGATTCATCCAATTCCCTGGTCGAGGTAGAAATTTTGTTAGGCTTGGAATAAATGATAGAATAATAAATGGTAAAGATAATCCAAAAGCGATACCTGAAAAAATATAAAAAATTGTTAAGTTATCATTTGCCAAAAAGGCCACACCTATTGCGGTTCCCAAAAAAGGGGCACTGCATGGAGTTGCTAGAATAGTTGAAACAATTCCTGTAAAAAATTCTGAACCAATGGTTCCTTTTCCTAGAGATAAATTACCAAGATATTTTCCGCCAAAGGTTGCAAAATCAAATAGGCCAAATAGATTCATGGTAAGAATTGCGAGAAAAATAATTAACGTCGCCACAAAAATAGGTGATTGTAAATGAAATCCCCATCCGATGGTGTGACCAGATATTTTTAAAAGAGAAACTACACCGGCCAAAATTAAAAAAGTAAACCAGACACCAAGAGAGTATGAGAGGTTTAATTTCAATATTTCTTTTTTTGCCAATTCAGTACTTTTTATAAGCGAGAACAATTTTAAAGAAATAACAGGAAGTACACAGGGCATAAAGTTCAGTATAAATCCGCCCAATATGGCGAAAATAATTATAAGAAATATATTTTGATTATGATTGCTTTCACTAGATGGCAAAGTGCTTGTTGCTAAAAGTGCTTCTTGTTCAATTTCTTCATCGATAACGATTTCGTGAGGGGCATCGGTTAAATCTAGTAATTTTAAATTAGTATAAAAAGGAGCAATTTGTTTATATATATCTAGATTTAGTTCTTTGAACTCTTTAGATATGATTACTCCATAAGGGTAGTTAATCGTTGTTAAAATAAACGATAAGTTTATTGGTTTTTTTAATCTTCCAGGGCCTGGAAATGGAATTAGTGGCTCAAGATATTCTCCGTCCCATCCAACAATTAATTTTCCATATATACTTCCATCTTCTGATTCATATAATTCTTCGTGGGTAAAGTTTAAAGGTGAGTACAAAAATGGAGTTAAGAAATTTCTTCCACCTAAAAGATCTTTTTTTGTAACGCCTGGTAGGTGATAATATAAAACTAATTTTTTATTTCCTTTGATGATTGTTAAATTAAGATCCATCCCTTCAGGTAGATCAATTTTTTTTGGTAGCTGTAAAAATCGTTTTACTAATAATTCTTCTGATACTTCAAAAGAGTTTTCTGTAATTGTTGTAATGAATGAATTTGATATTTTTATTTCGATCTCTTCTTTCCCTGGGATACATTGCTCCTTACAGGCAAGCCAAGAGATTATAAACTTGGCATTTTTATTCTCATCGGTTGAAATATTTTTTGGTGGCCTTATAAAAAAAGTAACTTCTCCTTGATAGGCATAGGCCCAAAGCTTGGCAGAATCGATAATTCGTATTGGAGCAGGCCGTTCTAATTCCTCTAATTCTATTTGATTGTTATCTACAAAGAGTTGAATATCTGTTGAAAGGCCAGCATCTCCCGGATTAAGCCAATAGGTGTGATATCCATCAACGTGGCGCATTGTTACTGCCCAGTAAAGTTCATCTTGAATTGTCATATTTTGAATGGATATTTTTGCTGTTTCAACAACTCTAAAATCTTGAGACTGTAAAGAGATAAATGAAGAAATAAAGAGCAAAAAAAACGAAATTTTTAGTTTGGCCATTTTTTTATCCTTTCAAATAAGTTTGCTATATTTTTTCTTTTCTAATCAAGCTTAACCTATCATAATATTAAAGCGAGAAAAAAAATCAACCGAAACTCTTAAAAAGAAGGATTTTGATTATGAAGTTTTTAATTCTATGTATGATCGCTTTACTTTGCACAGCGGCGATTGCCCAAGATTCATGGACATTTAAACCATCTGTTTATGCACGTGGTGGCGTGTCAATGAAAAGCAATATGACTCAAAGAATAAGTAATAAAAATGTTTTAAATCTAGGGATTTGGTCGGAAGAGTCAAATGCTGTGAGTAATCCATTAACAGAGGTAACAATTGAGGCAAAAAAAGGTGATGAGGTAAAACTTGTTTACGGTATTGATGTTGATAATAATACTCGTCATGTTGATGGTAGCACGACAAGTGGCGCTCTCCGGGAACGACTTGCTTATATTGAATTTTATCAAGGGCCAAGAAGTCTATGGTTTGGAAATCGTGCGTATCGCGGTGATGGTGACTATCTTGCTCGAAATTTTGTTTTAGATGAACACAATATGCTTGGTGGTGGAATTCGACTTGAAAATTTTATAGGTAAGTGGCATACCGAATTAGCTTATGGAGTTAAAGAGCATACAGATCCGTTTGGCGATGATAATCAAACAACTGCTCCATATGTAATAAATCTTTATATCAATAAATGGGAAAGACCACTTGCTACAGGAAAATTTAAAGTAAATTTAGAGCTTCACGATGTTAATCCAAAAATTAGAAAAGTTAATGAATCTAGTAATTCTTATGCCCATATGATTGGTGCACAATTTCAGGATTGGGGTGCAAAAATTTTTGGAGCTAATTGGTACAATATGTTAGTGGTTAATTATTCTCGTGGTTTTATTTACGGAGGCAGTATGAAATCTGCTTTTAACGATGCCAACAAAGATAATAAACCTTCAAAATACCTTGTGAAGTGGGCCGGAGATATTAAAAAAGGTAATAAAGGAATTTATTATAGCAATCAGATGCAACGCCACATGGGTAAGGGTCAAGATAAAAGAATTGTTTTTTGGGATGTTAATGTAAGGCCTGTTATGGGAATTACAGAGCACTTATCAACTGGTATTGATCTAGCACAAAGATTTGTTTCTGAGTCTCCTAATTGTGTAGACTACGAGTGGGCCTGTTATCAAACAAATGGAAGATACTCTTTAATGCTTGCCTATAATTTAAAAGATCAACCATTTGATACTCCTGTTTTATCGATGTTTGTGGGGCACATGAAAAGAAGAGGGTCTACTGAATTTACCTCCGGATCGGCCAAGAAAAAACATGAAAATTTTATTCGTCTAAATTACGAAATATCAATTTAACTTAAAGTCAAAGGTGTATGAGATGTCATCTATTTCGCTACAAAACATAAAAAAATCTTACGGTGAAACTCTGGTTATACCAAATCTTGATTTGGAGATAAAAGATAAAGAGTTTGTTGTTTTAGTGGGTCCTTCAGGTTGCGGTAAATCTACAACGCTTAGAATGATTGCAGGTCTTGAAGATATTACTGGCGGCGATTTAAAAATTGATAATAAAAAAGTAAATGAAGTTTCTCCCTCTGATCGGGGAGTGGCGATGGTTTTTCAAGATTATGCACTTTATCCACATATGACGGTTGCAGAAAATTTATCTTTTTCGATGCGTCTTAAAGGTGCTAAAAAAGATGTTGTCGATAAAAGAGTTGACGAAGTTGCAAAGATGCTTGATCTAACGCCGTATTTAGAAAGGCGTCCTGTTGCACTTTCTGGTGGGCAAAGACAAAGAGTTGCAATGGGTCGCGCAATTATGAAAAACTCTAAGGTGTTTTTGTATGATGAACCGCTTTCAAATCTAGATGCAAAGCTTCGTTCAAAAATGCGTGGTGAGATTAAAAGATTTCATCTTAGTATGAATACGACTTCTGTTTATGTAACTCATGATCAACTAGAGGCCATGACTTTAGCAGATAAATTGGTTGTGATGAAAGATGGACATATTGAGCAGCAAGGAACACCTATGGAAGTTTTTGGAAATCCAAGAACTGTTTTTGTTGCTTCATTTATTGGAAGTCCTAGTATGAACTTTTTTACTTGTACTGTGAAAAAATCTGCTGATGGATTTTCTTTAATTGGTGATAATCAAGCATTTGAGTTTGCGCTTCCAAAGTCAAAAGAAAAAAATTTAAAAGATTCTGATAAAGTTATTTTAGGTGTAAGGCCAAGCGATATTTTTATTTCTACAGAAACTGACCAAATTCCTTCTAGTTGGAAGTGCGAATCGGTTGTTGAGATGGTCGAACTTTTAGGAAAAAATGCTTTTGTTTCAACAAAAATAGGAGACTATGAGTGTCTTGGAGAAATTGGTGTTTGTGATTTACCTAAAATTGGTGACAAGGTAAAACTTAGTTTTAATTTGAATTATTGTCATCTTTTTGATCCAAAGACTCAGATCAATTTAGGATAAAATGAAAATAAGACCACTACTTTTAAAAAGAGTTAAGGGGTATTTTGTTAAAAAAATTATTGCCCGCGATGAAAAAATTTGCCAAGCAATAATTAAACATCCCGATACTCCAATTGTCGTCAAGATGGTTCTTGATTTTGCACTTTATTATCCAAAGTTGCCAATATCTTTAATCCCAAATTTTATTCCCATAATTGGTCTTTTAGATGATCTGCTAATTGTTCCTTTACTTATTAAGTTTGGAAAAACAATGACACCTAAAGAGATTATGGACGAGTTAAAAAAAGGGTGCTAAAAAATTATTATAGGCAACGTTAAAATCTATAGATACCTAAAAATCTGAAGTCGTTTAAAGTGCCGATGTAGCTCAGGGGTAGAGCACCGCTTTCGTAAAGCGTAGGTCGCGAGTTCAATTCTCGCCATCGGCTCCAAAATAGGAGCACACTTAAACCTGAAGCTCATCTATATTCGTTTGCAAATGTTTTATCCTCTTTCGAATTTCTTTTTCTATTTTATTGGCAGTTTGAACTTCAATAAATTTCGCATTAAAGTCCATGACCTCTTTTTTTAGTTTTGAATCCATTTTTTTTACCATCTCTTTGCCGCTGCTAAATAAAAGAGAAGCATCAACACCTAATGACAAAGCTAGAGTCAAAAAACTTCTTTTTTTTAAGTCATGCCATTTCCACTTTCCTCCAATAGAATAGCTGAAATTATTTGTAAGTTCTTTATAAATAGAAGTTGAAAGTAAATCATAAAATGGAGAAAGCCTGATTCCTTCTTCTGTATGAAGAAAGCTTAAATTTTTTGAATGACAGTCATTGTTTCCAATAAAAAGATTAAACCAAAACCACCTTAAAAATTGAGAGAGGTCTTTAATCGGAAGAGAACTATTTTTTTTTATAAGTTCGTAATTCTTTGCGAGAGTGGGGCCTGCATCTTCCTCATACTTCTTGCGAGAAGTAATACCGTGCGCCTGACAAAAGTCTTGTTGATGAATACGAGTCGTTTTTGTAGCGAGAGTTATGCGGTCAAATCTTTCGACAAGATAAAGAGGATATTGCCCTTCTATCAAAAAAACCTTAGGGACATTGAGTCCAACCGCTTTTGCCAGTTTCATACAAAAAAACTCATTGTACGGAGTATCTTTTGTTTCCTGATGATAGCGAGCACTGGGTTTAAGGATATGAGTTGTTGGTTCTCCATTTAGAGGTAATAAAATTTTATTTTTTTTATAGATTACAGGAAATTTGTCCTGAGCACCAGCAAGAGAAAACCTCCCCCCTTGTTCGTTTATCATAGCAGACGTTAAGCTTTGCTGATTTTTGAGATAATTATAAATGGAATCTAGTGTGATCTCTTTGTTTTTAAATTTTTCATTTGGTAAAATATGTTCAGAGGGAGTAATAACAAATGCCCCAGAACAATCAACTCCATACTCTTTTAAAAAACGAAACACGTCAGAGATATTTTTTCTATTTGTCTTTTCTAAAACATTTTTCACTTCTCCCTCCGGAAGAAGATTTTCAAAAAATGATTTTGTTATCACATGACCATAGGTTTGATCGCTTAATTTTAAAGCAATTGAGAGTGAAAAAGACTTTTCATCAGCAAGCCACTCTTTTGAATAACAAAACGAAAGCCGTTCGTCATTATCTTCGCTCAAAAACCCTACAATTTTTGAGTCAAAAAAAACATTTAATACTTGTTTTTCTTCGCTCATTTAGTTGTCCTTTTTTTTAGGACAAGATCCAGTCCCAAAAGATTTGAAATCTTTATAAGAGTTGATACTTTGATATCACCTTCACTATTTTCTACCTTCACAACTCCAAGACGTGAAAGACCAGCATATTTCGCAAGTTCAACTTGTGTAATTTTTTTTTCTTTTCGGTACTTTTTTAAAAGCTCTCCGATATATTTTATGTCATCAAGTTTGATTTCAAATTGGCCCGATTTATTCATGTATACTCCAGTAAACATATAATGCCTAAATAGTGCGTTAGGGGCTTAAATATATATCGTAGTTTACATAATAGCATAAAATTGCTGAAAATCAAGAGAGGTGTATCCTGCAGTTAGCATTGTAATGTTATAATTAGTTTTGTGAAAATTTGACAGGTAGGATTTTTAGTTCAAGAAAATTCCCATTATCATCTTCTGTTGTAAGGGTCGCTTCTTTACCAAGAAGGGTAATAATTTCTGGATTTGCAACCAACTTCTCTTGGTTATTTACCATCTCAAATACTTTACCATTGAAGCTGATTGATTTTTCATGGTCAAAATTTCTGCCACCTATTTTTCCTTTAAATGAATCAGCAATCATATTTATTTTTAAAGAATCTAAACCTTCAAATGGAATTGTCCACTCTTTACCAAGTTTTGCAATAACCTTGCTTTCAGTGGCCTTAGTAGAATTACCACTTTTCCATTTTGCAGAAATTTTAAGTTCAACGTTCTTTGCATAGGTTGAGGGAAGTATAAGAAGAAAAGACAACGCAAATACAAATAATTTCACAATCAGGGCCTTATGTTATGGTTTATTAAAATCAACTTTTTAAATTCTTTCATTTTAATTATGAAGTGTAAATAAGCACTGCCTTCTAATTCCCTAATGCTTTTTACGAGAAGTTCTATTGCTTCGAAATATTTGGTAAATCTTGCCTGGTATCTCTTTTGCAGTGGGGGCAAGGGCCGTTGAAGCATGGAACACGTTTACTTCAGTTGATGGGGCGGTCAAAAGATTGTGCTCAAGAGATTGGGCAAAAATCCAGTTTTAATTTTTGCAAGTGGTATAATATAGATTCTTTCTATGGCATCTTTGTTGATATTTTTTAGCAACATTTGTTTGAAAATTGCTATACTATAACTTGTAAATTTTTGGAGGATATATGTTTTTTTCAGCTATTTTGGAGTATCTTTTTTTGTCCGCACCGTACCTAATGCTAGGTCTTGTAATTTCTGGCATCATTCGGACTTATGTATCTTCTGAAAAAATAGCGAAACTTTTTGGTGGCAAATCTTTTAAAAGTGTTATCAAGGCAGCAGTGATTGGTATTCCACTTCCTCTTTGTTCATGCTCAGTTATCCCAACAGCAATTACTTTAAAAAAGCAAGGGGCCAGTAACGGTTCGACATCCTCTTTTTTAATTGCAACACCAGAAACAGGTGCTGATTCTGTTTTGCTTACTTATTCGATGATGGATTTAAAAATGGCAATTATAAGACCTATAATTTCTTTTTTTACGGCAATCACTGCAGGATTTTTGCAAAATATTTTTAATTCTAAAGAAGAATTAAAAAAAGAGGCGATAGGTTTAACACCAAAAGAAGAACCCCATGCTAATAGTTGTTGTCATGCCGAAAAAATGAAAAAGCCTTCTTCTTTTTTTTTGCATTTAAAAGAGATTTATCACAACGCATTTGTGGAACTACTAGATGATTTTTCTTCTTGGTTAACTTTTGGACTAATTGCTGGTGCTATAATTTCTATTTTGATTCCAGATAATTTTTTTCTAGGTCTTGATGCATATCTTGGAAGATTTTATATTTTATTAATAGGCATTCCTCTTTATGTTTGTGCATCAGCGTCAACACCAATCGCGGCCGCTTTAATTCTAAAAGGGATGTCGCCGGGAATGGCCCTTTTATTTTTACTCGTAGGACCTGCCACAAATGTCACGAATTTATTAGTATTAAAAAAGTATATTGGCACAAGAGGTGTTTTAATAAATTTGTTCACAATTGCTATTGTTTCTTTGCTTGCATCTTTTTTTATAGATTATTTATATTCTATATTTGCTTGGCATTTGCCAATCTCTTTTGGCGGTCATGAGCACTTAAATGAATTTGGATGGATTACTTATTCGTTAAGTGGGTTATTTGTTGTTTTACTTGTGTTGTCGTTAAAGCGTAAATTACAGTTTTACTTGTAAATTTTTATTTTTTTACGTTAATATTTTAATATTAGTGCAGCAACAAGTATATTATATACATCCATATGACTAATGTCTTTTGTGTTCCAATGATGAACAACAGTTAACTCTGAAGACAAATCATTAGATATATCACTTGCTAATGTTCCCCACACATATCCTGTTTGAATATGATTACTGTTGACTTGACGAGCAATTTCTATTCCAGAAGAGATTGCTCGTCTAGAATTAAATAAGTATCCTATATTTGATTGCAGAACAAGCATGTGAACTGAAGTTGGATTGTAAAAATAAGGGAAATATCTACGCAGAAGAAGAGATTTTCCAAAATAATTATTTTTTTTCCAAGAGTACTCTAGTGAAGCAAAAAAAGGACAATAGAGATTTGTTTTATTTGTGTCAAAATCCTCTAATCCTGTTGCAAGAGCAAGTCTAGATAATTGATTTGACGAAAAAAAATATCTAATTCCTAGCGTAAAAACTTCCATTTCTTTTGATATATTTTTCTTGAAAGACAATGCTGGAATATATCCGGTATATTTAGAATGATGTTTTGTTGTAGATTCAAATCCTGTCATAAATTTAAAATACCAGTGCTTGTCATCATAAGAAGAATTTTCGTTTCCATGAGAGTTTGTAATTATTGTCATGCTAAAGAAAAAAAACAAAACGAAGTCTAACTTTTTCAAAGGCTTATCTCCAAAGGAATGCTTAATGAAATTCCAATTAAATTATTTGCCATATCACTACGAGATAACCCGTCAGGGTCGTATACAAAATCTTTTAAAAATAAGATGCTTGTACTAATTGCAGATGCATAAAAAATACGTTGCCACATAGATAATTCTTTTGAAATTAGGCTTTTTGTAATCATCTCTGATTTTATAATTCGATTTACAACTGTTGTTATCGTGAATGCATAGATGACATGCCCACGAGATGATTCTCTTTGAATATCGTATGGATCATTTTGAACATGGAATCTGGTTTTACAACTATTATTTGCTTCACAAGATTTTGCTTGAAGGTTAGAAAATGAAAAAAAACAAGTGACCATTAATATTACATGAAAAAATATAAATATTTTCATTGGCGAACCTCAGATATTACACTTGATTATTTAAATAATTAACATATTAAAAAATGAAAATGACTAAAAGACAATAGTACTAATGTAACATCCATCGAAATTCTATAGATACTTTGAGTATTTAAAGTAATCTTTTATTTTTTATAAAATATAATTATATAAATTCATTTAAAAAATATGCAGAGAGGTCGTGTCTTCCATCTAGATGAGCTTTTACATAGATGCCTTGCGCTTGATTTCGAATTGTTTGTTCACTAGTTTTTCTAATTAATCCTATTTCTTTGAAGGATAATCCTTTCAGCAATAGCAATCCGATATCTTTTTCTGTTGGAGTTAATGACCATATATTAAACTGGCCGTTTACGTAATTTTGAAAATCAATTGATATTTTTTTTGCAAGACTTTTTTGTTCGCGTAAGTCTGCCTCAAGCATGTTTATTTTCTGCTCTAAATTATGTTTACTATGAATCTCTCTTCGTTTCGCTATTAGAAATCCAATTGGTATAATAAATGCAAATATCAGCAATAAAAGTGATGAAAAATAATCGATAAGAGGAGCACCTTCTAGGTACTCTTCTATCGCATCAAAAAGAGATGCAGAAGTCATACAAAAAAATGATACGACTAATACAACCTTCTCTTTTCTTGATAAATTCTTAAGTATTAAAAATAAATGGTACATATGTAATACCCCAAAAACGCATCTTGTTACATTTGTTATATTTAATTTTATTGCTATTTTTGCTTTTATCTTAATACATTATGAAGATAAAAAACATACATGCCATACTTATTACACTACTTTTGTTCTTTTTGACAGTCCAATTCTGTTTTTCTAAAGAGAGTGTAGTGAATCTAGATAGCTGTAGTAATTGTAATAATGAAAAAAATATACGAAATGTATTATTAGACGATTCCGCGACTACTGTTAGCTATGTAAAAGATGGTTTTTTAGGGCAGTTTTCCAAGGATAATGCAACAGCATTTATTTTTGCCAGTGCTTCTATTGGATATATTTTAACTCAAGATGATCAATTAAGGACTTATTTTGGAACAGGTACATCTTCTTTTGCTAAAAACATTAGCTCTCTTGCAATATTATTTAATATCCCAATACTGCCAGTTTCTTTTTATGCTCTTGGACGGCAAAGAGATGATAAAAAAATGATAAGTTTTTCGCAGGAATATTTGGCCACTTTGATAATTTCCTTAGTAGAGGCCAATTTAATAAGTGCAATCCCTATACATAAACGGCCATCACCAGACAATATTAATTTTTGGGAAAAAAATTTTAGATATGAATCATCTTTTCCATCAGGCCATGTGATGGGATATGCAGCATTTGGTATAAAAACATTTCAATATTATGGCCCTTATAAAGCATTCATTCCATTACTTGCTGGATTTATAACATCCTATGAGAGGGTCGCAAGCAATAAACATTATGTCTCGGATATTGCGGCATCTTGGTTTTTGACTTTTTTTGCGTCGGAAGGTGTTCGCAAGGCCGTCAATTATTCAGGTAACCATAAAGCATATAAATGGCTTTTTGAGAATGATATATCTTTTAATATATCTCTTCAATCAGGAGTATTTGGTGGATTAGTTAGTATGAATTTTTAATTTCACCAATTTAAGTTAATAAATAATTATATGAAAACTATTGACCGAAATCTACTTGCTGAGTTTTTACTGATTGCTTTTTTCTCTGTAATCTATCTTCTTAATCTTGATGATTTATCAGCAATAAGACAAGGGTCTGAAAGCTTATATTTAGGTATATTGAGAGAAATGTTTGAAAGAGATAGTTGGTTAATACCTTTTTATTTAGGAGAACCACATTGGTCAAAACCTCCATTGCAATTTTTCCTTTCTTTATTATCGTGTAAATTTTTTGGAAATTTTTCTATTTTTTATGCGAAGTTACCGATTGTGCTTATTTCTATTATAGGTTCGATATATTGGGCCAGGTGGTTAGGTAAAAAATATGGATGTAATAGATTAATTACTTTGAGCTTATTTCTTGCGAGTTTTGGGATTTTAAAGTTCGGCAGAACGTACATGATGGAGTTGCTATTTGCAATTCTCCCTTCTATATCGATGCTGCATTTTTATAATTATTTACAAGAAAAAAATAAAATATATTTTGCTTCTTCTGTATTGTTAATGGCATTTTCTGTATTGATTAAAGGGCCTATAACTCTTGTCATGGCCATTATTTCGCTATCGCTATTTACCTTTTTTATGCGTTTTTTTTTAGATATTAGGTCATTGCTTAAACGTATCGGGTTATTTTTTTCCTTTTCGCTGGTACTTAGTTCTTTATGGTTTATATATGCATATTATCTATATGGAATTCGTCCAATTAATGTATTCTTTTTTCAAGAAAATTTGGGAAAATTTTCAACTAATTATTTAAGTATTCATCGTATTTGGCAGGGAGTACTTATATATGGGATGCCTGCGACTGTGTTTATTCCATTATTTGTGAGCAGAAAAACAATTAATTTATTAAAATATAATACAGGATTTATTTTTTTGTTTTCTGCTTTTTTAGGTTTTTTATTAGTGTGGTTTATTCCTGCACAAAGATCATTGCAGTATGCGATGTCATCAATTCCATTTTTTATTGCGCTAGTAGCTGTTGCGTTAAAAGTAAATTGTGATATTTTTTTGGCCCCATCATGGCAGTGGAAACTTTCAAAATACTTATATTTCGGAATATTTTTGATATTGTTTTTATGTTTAATATGTGTCTGGATTTTTTTTGCAAATATAACGAGTATTATTTTTTCTATACCAGTATTGTTGCTATTTGTTTATATGTATATTAGTCGCAATAAGTTTCAAAATGCTATTGTAAGTGGAGGAGTTTCTATCGCATTATTTTATACTATAGTTGTACCAACATTATTTCTTCCATTAGTGCCAGATAGATTTATTGATTATCTTACCAGTAAAGATAATATTGCATTGGTTGATCGAAGAGCATTTTTTTTTAGTGAGTTATTAGGCAAGAAGGTTGTTGCATTAAATGAAGCAAAGCTAGATGATTTCTTGTTAAAAGCAAATTCTGCTGCTTTGGTCTACAGAACAAGGATTTCTAGTAAGTACTTAGAGAAAAATTTAGTGGTTGGTTCATGGAAAAAATGGAAAAGAATTATATCGATTGACGATATAATAAAAACACTGCTTAATTTTGATATAAGATACTGCCAAGACGATGTATACTTAATTACAAAAAAATAGATTGTAGTTTCTACATGCAAAGATATAGTGGCCAGACGAATGTCTATAGATGATATTTGTCAATGTTTTATTCTATGTTTATTTGTTGTTTAATCACGAATCCTATACGCGGGATTTTTTAATAAAGAAAAAGAGTATTGATAAAATGCTTGCGTAATCTCTTTTTGTTCCTGCGAAATATCAAAAACTCTTTCTTGTTTTTTTGAATCAATATCGTATGTAAAGGCACTACTTTTTTTATTATTATCGATCATTACAAGTAATTTCTTGTTTGCATCAAAATATCCAAGTTGATCAAATGTTGCTACAAATGCTCTGCCTTGATTTGATGGTGTGAATAAAAGATTTTCTCCAACAAATGGAGCTTTAAAATTAATTCCCATAATTGATAACAGTGTTGGCAGCACATCAATTTGGGCACCAACCGTTTCAATTTTTTGTGGCATAATATTAAATGGAGAATAAATAAAAAAAGGAATTTGATAATCTTCTAGTGCTAAAGGATAAGTTTTTCTGCCGATAGTAGAGTGGTCAGCAACAAGAACAAAAACAGTATCTTTAAACCATTTTTTGTCTTTGGCGTTTGTCAAAAACTCTTTAATTGCATAATCTGCATATTTTATTGCTCCTGTTCTCGTTTTCATCTCTTTTTTATTATTGCCTAGGTAGTTTGGGTAGGTAAAAGGTTGGTGATTGCTTCCTGTTAAAACAAAAATGGCACTTTTTTTATTTTTATCATATTGCGTATCCATAACGCTTATGGCCTTTGAGAAAATATCTTGATCACTCGCCCCCCAAGCATTTTTAAATGTAATTTCTGTCTTTAAAAAACTTTTTTGATCAATAACTGTAAAACCATTGTTTGTATAAAAATCATCGATATTGTCAAAATAACTATCTCCTCCAGTTATAAAAAAGTTTTGATAGTTGTTTTGTTTTAATATTTCTCCGGCCGAATAAACTCTATCTTTTTTTAATCGTCGAAGCATTGCTCTTCCAGGAAGTGGTGGGGTTGCTAAACTTATGGCCTCTAATCCTCGTACCGTTCTTGTTCCGCTTGCAAAAATATTGGAAAAGTATAGTGATTCATCTTTTATGGTATTTAAAAAAGGAGTCAATTCGAAAGATAAATACTTAGTCCCCATGCTTTCCATAATAACAAAAATCAAGTTTAGATTACTCTCTTTAAATGGACTTTTTATGTTTTTAAAGAGTATGTTATTTTTGATAAAGAATTCTTCATTTAAAAGCTTTGCTCTCTTACCTACGATGTTTAACGCTTGATCAAAACTAATATTTTCAAAGTGCTTATCAAAATCGATTTCTTTAGTAATTAATGCCTTAAAAAATTCAAAACTGCCATTTTTATGAAGTTCCGTGGCCACAAGATTGTTTGAAATATTAATATTAAAAAGAGCGCAAAAAAGAGCAACGATAGAGATGTAAAATGAGTGGATAAGATGCTTTTTGTGCTCGCGCTGTTTGTTCTTTTCAACAGCTTTAAATAGTGGATAGCAAATCGCAGTAAAAAATGCTCCTGTACAAAATAAGATAATAAAAATCAGACTCATTGGATAGGATTCAATTATGTTGTTAATTATTTCGGTGGAATAATTTAAATATTCTACTGACATGAAATTAAATCTAAGACGAAACTCATCCCAGAAAAACCACTCAGCAATTGCACTAAACGTGATGATTATTGAAAAAATAAAAAAAGAAAAGAGCGTTGACCATTTGATAAATTTTGCAGAAAAAATTTTTGATGCTGTTTGTAATTTAAAAATAGCAATGAATCCTAGTATGAAAATTGCTGATAGATCTTTGAAAAACCCCAAAATAAGAAGTTTTGTAAGGATAAAAATATTAGCAATCAGATCGTATTCTTTATAGGCCAAAAAAAATCGCAGTATGGTGTTTATGGATACAAAAAATAGTACAAAAATTAAAAATACCTGCCAGTTTTTATCCAGTTTATTAATAAACTTATTAATCATCTTCATTTTTTTAAGATCCCTTAAGTGTTTTTTTTTATAAAGTTTTAATTTTGTTGCTAAAATAGTTTGATATAAAAAGGCATAAAAGAGAAGAGGTAATTATAAAAGATAAGAGGGAATTGATCATGATAACAAAAGAGTTAATCGAAAATATTTTTCCAACAAAAGAAGAGATCCCCAAAGAATTTGTACTTGAAAAAATTTATCATCAAAAAGAGTATTTAATTGATGGAAAGATCTGCTCTTGGGATGGCCCTATGGAGAGAGTGCTCTCTCCCATTTGCTTAAAAGAAAAATCTCAAACCATTCAACAAGTAATTGGCTCTTATCCTTTAATGAGCAAAGAGTATGCTTTAATGGCACTAGATGCGGCAACAAAAGCTTATGATAGCGGGAGAGGTGAGTGGCCAACGATGAGCGTTTCTCAAAGAATCAAACACACTCATCTATTTTTACAAAAGATGAGGGCCAGGCGCGATGAGATCGTAAATCTTTTAATGTGGGAGATTGGTAAAAGCTTAAATGATTCAAGAAAAGAGTTTGATCGTACAATTGTGTATATCGAAGAAACAATTGAAGCATTAAAAGAATTAGATAGAAACTCTTCTCGTTTTGTGATTAATTCTGGAATTTTGGCCCAAGTAAGAAGAGCACCTCTGGGAGTTGTCTTATGTATGGGGCCTTTTAATTATCCATTAAATGAAACATTCACAACGTTGATTCCTGCACTAATGATGGGAAATACTGTTATTTTTAAACCACCAAAGCTTGGAGTACTTCTTCATGGTCCACTGCTTTCTGCATTTAAAGAAGCTTTCCCGCCAGGAGTCGTAAATGTTGTCTATGGAGATGGACAAACTGTTTTAACGCCAATTATGGAGTCGGGAAAAATAAACTGTTTGGCGTTTATTGGATCATGTAAGGTTGCAGATATTTTAAAATCAAAGCATCCTCTCCCTCATCGTTTAAAATCAATTTTGGGTCTTGAAGCAAAAAATGCTGGAATCGTTTTAGCTGATGCAGATATCGAGAATGCTGTTAAGGAATCAGTTCTTGGTTCTTTATCGTACAACGGTCAGCGCTGTACAGCTTTAAAGATCTTATTTATCGAGGATAAAATAAAAAAAGATTTTTATGAAAGATTTGCTCAAAAAGTTTCAGCTTTAACAATTGGTATGCCATGGACTCCCAACGTTGATATTACTCCTTTACCTGAACCAAATAAAAGCGAGTATCTAAATTCTTTAGTACAAGATGCTATTGCTCAAGGGGCAAAACTTATAAATCCTCTTGGAGGTATTTCAAATAAAACATTTTTTTATCCTGCGGTTATTGCTGATATACAAAAGGGAATGCAGTTATATGATTGTGAGCAGTTTGGGCCAATTGTTGCGGCGACCTCATTTTCTGATATAGAAGAGCCGATTGAATATATAGTTAATTCCAAATATGGACAACAGGCATCCATATTTACAAAAAATGCAGATCGGCTTGCACATATTCTTGATCCTTTGGTTAATCAGGTTTGTAGGGTTAATATAAATACTCAATGTCAGCGTGGTCCAGATATTTTCCCATTTACAGGCAGAAAGGACTCGGCCGAAGGAGCTCTTTCAATATCTGATGCTTTAAAGGTATTTTCTATCCGTACAATGGTTGCTGCAAAATATGAAAAATCTGGTAATGATCTAATCGGAGATATTATCTATAATCACAAATCAAAATTTTTATCGACTGATTTTATTTTATAGCTTACGATTTTAGATGTAGATATTTTTATTTTTTTGAAAGGGGATTTTCATATGGTGGATCTTGCTGCAGAAAAAAAGGCCAAAAAAGAGAGAGAGCGTGCTTACAAAGCTCGTATTGCCAAAGAAAAAAATCAGTTAAAAGTTGGTATTGATAAAAAAGATATTAGTAGCGGAAAAAAGCGCTTGCTTGTAATTTTTGGTATTATGCTTGTTGCCTGTGCTTTTATTTTTTATAATATGCCATCGTAACGCTTATCTATAATTCTTTTTAATTTACCTGTTCTTTCGTTTACAACAAGCTCTGATTGTTTAATCCAATCGATTTGTAGTTCTTGGATAATGTTTTCTACGACAGAGTCATGAAGCATTTTTCGTTCGCTATATATTTCTTTACGAATAACATCTGTATACTTATCTAATATGTATTTCTCTTTACTTGATGCAATTTTGATTGTTGCTTTATCTTTTGCATCGATATGAGTAATTACAATTTGGAAGGTACTTATGTCCAAATCTTTTACAAATTTATGTAAAATTTTTTCGATATCACTTGGATAAAGTGTTACAGGTCCAACTCTTGCACCTTCATTTGTTCTTCCGGCCAGTTTAAATTTTCTATTTTTTGTGTTTAAAGGCTCAATCCAAGAGGCTTTATCTCCAACAGGGTAACGAATAATTGGCATTGTTTTACGATTTAAATTTGTAAGATAAATTTTTCCTACCACACCAACATCTTTAATAACTTCACTAGTATCTTCGTCGATAATTTCTAAAATTGTGCTATCATCAAAGACTCTATGCTCATCAATCTCGCAGCCTTGATCGCAAAAACCGATCTCTCCTGCATCGACACTTGCACATCCTATGGACAATATTTTGCATCCCTGAAAGACTGTTTTAATAATTTCTCGTTGATCGCTATAAAAAGATTCTCCCCCAAATAAAATCTTATTGATTTTTAAATCTTGATTTTTATTTTCCTTTATATAATCCACTATTTTCATAATTGTTGTGGGAACGCCGGCCAAAACATTTATATTAAACTGCTTTAGTGATGAGATAATTTCTTCGCAAGATGTATGGCCTGCAATTGGAAAGATCTGACCTGACCTAGCATTTAAAATTGAGTTATGGATAAATAAAAATGAAGCGTAGAGATTTCCAGCATAAAACAAATTAGCAATTTTATCATCTTGTGCAAGGTCATTTTTTATCATCCCTTGTCCAAAAGTATTGGTAAAATCTTGCCATTCCGGATAAGAGAAAAAAGAAAATTTTGGGTTACCTGTTGTGCCACCACTTTTAAAAGTAATTCCTTGCTCTTTAGAATTTGTTAGAAGTTGATTATTTGCGATATCGTTTGCCTTCCAAAATTCTTCTTGCTTAATAAGTGGTAAATCGGTAATTAAAAAATTTAACTCATCAATATTTTTATAAAGCTCTTTATAAAAAGGAGAGTTTTTTTTGGCAAATAAAACTAATTCTTTTAATTTTTGATTTTTCATAGATATTTATAGTGGGACGTTGAAAAAAATACAAAAAAACCACATCGAAAATGCAGTAAAAATAGGAATTGTTAAATTGTCGTCTAGTTTTAGGGGAATAGTTTCAAAAATTGTGGTTGCTGCAGCAACGACAACTGTGACGCCCCAAACTCGCCATCCTGTAAATTGATTGCTCATAAAAACAAAAGAGAGACAAAGTATTGTTGCGATAAAAAATGCCAAAGATCCTTCGACAGATTTATTGTGAGCAATTTTTCTTTTTCCCATTTTTATACCAATAAGGGCAGAAAGTGGATCTGCAATTGCTAAAGTATAAATACTTGCAACAGCAATAATTTTTGGAAAACTAATGATTGTTAATAAAATTGCAATGGCATAAGGGATTGCTGCGGATTCTTTAAGTCTTTCTTCGGCACGAAGTAAATACCTTGTAAAAACACTAAGCCTTTCTGAATATTCCGGATAGCCTAATCTAATTTGTTCAATTAAGTAAATAATACAGGCCACACTTCCAATAATAAATACGGCCTGATGATGTTCTAATAAAACATTATATCCTGTCGCAACAACAACGCCTGTAAGCATATGAAATAATCTTCTAGATAGCTGTAGATCATGTCTTGTCGCTGTGACCTTATGCTTTGTCTCGGTCTCAGGTTCGTCTTTTATACTGCTTTCAACTTCTATATTTTGACTAGAGTCATCTTTAGAATCATCCGTGGAAACAATTTCAAGTTGCGTCTTTAAATTGTTTGGATTAGTCATTTCAATTCCTGCAAAAGCGCTAGTATTGTACCATTACAGCACCAGATGTAACTCCAGCACCAAAGGCAACAAGACCAATTTTTTGTCCTCGCTTAATTCGACCATCTCTTACGGCTTCATCAAAGGCTATTGGAATTGTAGCAGAAGAGTTGTTACCATATTTATCAACGGTAACTAAAACTTTTTCCATCGGCATCGCAAGTTTATCTGCAATATATTCTATAATCCTTAAGTTTGCTTGGTGAGGTAAAACCCAAGAGAGATCGTCACTTTTAAGGCCAGCTTTTTCAATGACAGTTTGCATATTAGAAATCATCGTTCTTGTCGCATATTTAAAAACTTGTCGGCCTTCCATCATAATGGATTCACCTTTGGCATCGATACTTTCTTTTGTTGTTGGATGAACAACACCGCCATGTTTTATATATAGATACTCTGCACCAGTTCCATCACAAGCAATTGTTGAGGATAAAAATTGAGATGCAGGATCACTACTTTGAGAAATAACGAAGGCCCCAGCGCCATCCGCAAATAAAACACATGTTGTTCTATCTTCCCAGTTTGTAAAGTTAGATAACATTTCAGTACCGATGACTAAAATATTTTTATGCATACCACTTTTAATCATTGCATCGGCAAATACCATTCCGTATATAAAACCAGTACATGCTGCAACTAAATCAACAGCGGGACACTGATTTGTAATTCCAATTTTTTGCTGCACTAAAGATGAAGTGCTTGGTAACTTCATATCGGGACATACTGTACCTAAAATTATTAGATCAATATCATTTGGAGTTAACCCCGCGGCCTCAATTGCTTTTTTTCCAGCATAAGCGGCCATATCGGATGTAAATTCATTTTTTGTTGTATCAGACAATCTTCTGGTCTTTATTCCTGTGCGCTCAGTAATCCATGCATCAGAGGTATCAACCATTTTTTCTAAATCAGCATTTGTGATAATGCGGCTTGGTAAGTATGAACCGGTTCCTGTTATCTTGCTATAATACATAAACTTCTTCCTGTAAAAACAAATAGTTGCAGTTAAGATCAGTAATAATATGCCTTTAAAATGAGTCTGTCAAAAATTTACCACCAGGGAGTTGTCTTATATGATCAAGTTAAAATAACTTAAAATTTTAAAAAGTAGGTGGTAGATGCTAGGAGCTTAGAAGCGAGCAACCGAAGCGTATAATTTTACGCTGCAGGTTGCGAGACTTTGTAGCGACAACGCAGATGCCACCTAATCTTTAAAATTTACCACCAGGGAGTTTTTTCAGAAACAGTCCCCTTTGTTACAAGAATCTCTTTTAGTTGATCAAAGTTTTTAGGATGTATAAATCGTTCATGATGTTTTGGATAAACAATTCCTTCACGCTCCTCGTAATGTTTTAGTGGGCACCAAGCAGATTCAATTTGTTCTAACAGCATGGCAAATCGTACAAAAACATTTTTGGTTAGAAGTAAAATTATTCTTGGCCACTTTTGAAAGTGTTCACCATAGTTGCGAGTTATTAAAAATTCATGTGTTTTGCTAAATGAGGTATAATGTAGGCCAAGTGGAAGTGCGACTAAAATATTATAAATAAATCGAATCCCAAATAGTTCCCCCATTATTGTTATCGGTAGACTGAAAACAATAATAGCAGAGGTACAAATTTTTTGAAAAAAAGATAGGGATGTTTTTGTATGAGCTAAATTATCGAGTTCAACATTAATCATTGTGGTGATTCCATTAGCATAAGCACAAAAATCACAGTTAAACTTATCTTGCCAAGTTAGTGCTTTAATCCTATTTCGATCAAGTACTACAAAATTTCGCCATAAAACTTTTGGAGTTTTAAATATAGGTCTTAAAAGCCACTGATAATAAATGGTGGCCAGAGTTAAATGAAAGATAATCCATAAAGGGATGCTTATAAGCATTGAGCCACTTCCAAGTATGGTGCGAATAACTCCGATACGTTTAATGTGACAATGCATTATTGTTGGAATCAAGCTATAATCTAACTTTTTTTCGGTCATTGGTTGAACCTCAGTCTCTGATTTTTATTAGATTGAATGATAGCACTATCTTTTGCTTATTGAAAAGCTTTCGAAATTATTATAATGGCCATTTATCTTTTCTTTTTGTATTCTGGCCTACAACAAAAAGTTTAGATCGTATTATTTCTTTAAATATGATCTGCAAAAAGGAGATTTATGAAAATTGCAGCAAACAGCTTTGTGGGAATTAATTACAAATTAACAGATGATAATGGAGCAGTCATAGATAGTTCAGAAGGACAGGCCCCTTTAAATTATATTCATGGTAAACAACAAATAATTTCAGGACTTGAAAAAGAGCTTTTAGGAAAATCAACAGGGGATAAGCTAAGTGTTAAAATTTTAGCAAAAGATGGCTACGGCGAAAGAGATGATGATTTAATTCAAGAAATTCCTAGGGATCGTTTTGAAGGGACAGATAATCTAGAACTAGGTATGCAATTTGAAGTTGGGACACCAGAAGGTGGCCTAATTGTTACCGTTGTAAAAATTGATAATGATGTTATTACAGTTGATGGAAATCATCCATTGGCAGGACAAAATTTAAATTTTGATGTAGAGGTTGTAAGTGTTCGTGATGCAAGCAAAGAAGAGTTAGATGCTTTGCATGCTGGTTGTGGATGTAGTAGTCATAGCTGTGGGGATAAAGGTCATGGTGGATGTGACGGAGATTGTCATTAATCTTTTTTGGGGCCTTGTGTGATTTATTTTGATAATGCGGCATCAACTCCAATGGATGCCGCAGTAATTAGTGTTATTAATGAATCTTTTAAAAAAGATTATGCGAATCCTTCGGCAGCACACATATTAGGTGTTGAGGCCCAAAATGAGCTTAGTTGGATTCGTTGTGAAATTTTATCTATAATTGGTCTTAGCAGTAACGAGTATGACGTAGTTTTCACATCTTCAGCAACAGAGAGTAATAATTTAATTATTCGAGGCCTTAAACTTCATGCAAAAGATGAGTGCTTTTATTCTTTGGCCGATCATCCAAGTATTATAGGTCCAGTTTTGTCATTAAAAGACAAAGATATCGTTATAAGGCCGTTTACTCTTCTTCAGGCAGGAGATGTTAATCTGTCTGATTTAAAAAATTCAATCAGCGCTCATGTAAAGCTGCTGGTTTTAAATGCAGTAAACAGTCAAACAGGAGTAATTCCATCTCTAAAGAACATCGTAGAAACAGTAAGAGGAAAAGAAAATGCTTGGATTCATCTTGATGCTTCGCAAAGTATTGGTAAAATTAATATAGATTTTAATTTGCTAAAGTTTGATAGCATTACGATTACAACGCATAAAATTGGAGGCCCCAAAGGTATCGCGGCCTTGATTGTTAAAAAAAATAGCTTTCCAAGAATTTCTCCTTTAATTATTGGAGGAGGACAAGAGGGCGGGCTTCGTTCTTCTACAATATCACTACCTTTAATAAAAGGAATGATGTGTGCACTGCAAATAAAAATGAAGTCTTTAGGAGATAATTTTTTATTGGTAGAGTCATTGGCAAAAAGACTTAAAGAAGGAATGTTACAAATATCCAATAAAATAGCATTTCCTTTCGCAGATTATAATCATTCTCCATATATTATGGCAGTACAAATTAAAGGTATTAAAAGCGATATTTTAATGCGGCATCTAGAAGAAAAAAACATAATCATATCTTCAAGTTCGGCTTGTTCTTCTTCTAAAAAAAGTTTTAATCCAGTTCTTGCGGCACTTGGTTTTTTAGAGAATACTCATCAGGAATTTTTACGAGTTTCTTTTTCTAGTAATAATACAATGAAAGAAGTAGATATCTTTTTAAAACATTTTGAAGAGATTTATAAAAAAATTTCTAAATTCTAAAAAAGAGAGATTAGTTTTATGTATCGTTTGCTAATGATTCAAATTGATGAGTTGTGGCTTAAGGGTGGAAATCGTCCGCAATATTTAAAGATGCTTAGAGAACACATCCTGCTTGTTTTAAAATCTTATCATACAGATAAAGTACAAATAAAAAATGAAGAACAAAGATTTTTAGTTTCTTCTATGACACCATTTGAAAATGAAACTATTGAAGCACTTGCAAATATTCCAGGGATTAATTCGATCTCTTTGGCACTAGAGTGCGAAAAAGAAATTAATCAAATTTTTCAAACAATAGAAGAAGAGGCCGAAAAAATTCTTCTTCCAAAAACTAGATTTAAAGTGTTTGTAAGACGTCTTGATAAAAATTTTTCAATCCCAAGCATGGAGATGGCAAGAGATTTAGGTTCTTTATTTTATAATCGCTTCCCAGGATTAGTTGTAGATTTAAAAACACCAGAAGTTGTAATCGATGTAAAGATAATGAACAAGAGTGCTTATGTCTCTATTAAAAAAATTCCAGGAGTTTGTGGATTGCCTGCAGGAAGTAGCGGCAGAATGTTAACTTTAATATCAGGAGGATTTGATTCTCCTGTTGCATCATATTTAATGTTTAGGCGTGGGGCCTCTCAAGATTTTGTCTTTTTTTACTCTTATCCTTACGTTTCATCTTTGGTTAAAGATAAAATTTTTAGATTAGTGAAGGTCTTATCAAAATATCAAAGGAAGGGGAGAATCTTTGTTGTTCCGTTTGCAAAGTTTCAAGAGGTGATTGCAGATAAATCTTATAATGAGTATCGAACAACTTTATTTAGAGTTGGAATGGTTATGATTGCAACTCGACTGGCAGAAATATTTAAATATCAGGCCTTAATAACAGGAGATGCATTAGGTCAAGTATCTAGCCAGACTACTCAAAATTTAAGTGTCGTCCAAAGTTTTACCCATCTTCCAATTCTTAGGCCACTAATTGGACTCAACAAACAAGAGATTATCACCTTATCAAAAAAAATTCTCACTCACGATATTTCTGTAGAGGCCCAAGACGATGCCTGTTCCTTATTTGCCCCAAAGCATCCAGTTTTACGACCAGAACTTAGTTACGTTCAAGAGTTTATAGAAAAAGAAATAAGTCCAGAGCTTTTAACTACAGTGATAAATAGTGTTGAGTATTTTAATCTAGACCTTAAGGGAAAGATGTCTAACTCTTTTAGTTTGGTATAAAATGCATACCTTTTATCTTTTTAACTTTGCAGTATAATAATTTAAAAAAGATTTAATCAATAATTATTTCAAACAAGGGTTTTGTATGTTTATTATGAAGCATTTTCTTTCTCTAATTATTCTAATTTTATTTGCTCTTCAGTTAGTGTCAGCAGAGGTGGTGCATCCTGCAGAAGAAAATAAAAAAGAGGCCCCTCCGGTAACAGGCGCTATTGTTAATAAACAAGTTAGTATTCAAGGTGTTGATTTTTCCAAAATAGATGGGAGACGGATAAAAATTGTTACCAATATAGTGAAAAATGCGCTTGAAACTTATCATTATAAAAACATGACTATTGATAAAAATATAACCGATAAAGTTTTTGATCAGTTTTTTAAAAAAATGGATTATGGCAAAGAGTTCTTTTTAAAATCAGATATTAGTAACTTATCTCAATTCAAAAAAAATATTCCAGAAGAGTTAAATAGCGGAGATTTAAAATTACTTCAAGAAAGTATTAAGATTTTAGAAAAAAGAGTGAGAGTTTTAGATGATTATCGAAAAGAATTCTTTTCAAAAAAAGTAGATTTTACACAAAAAGATTCCATTGAAGTTGATGCAGAAAAAAGAGATTTTTTAACGACAGAAGATGAATTAAAAAATCATTGGAGAAAGATGTTTAAATACTCAACTCTTGTAAAGTATGCATCGCTAATTGATGAACAAGAAAATCCAGATAAAGAGATAAGCGTAAAAGGAAGAAAAAAATTACCGCCACCTAAGAAAAAAACACCACCTGCAAAAAAGATGAGCAAAGAAGAGATGATGACAAAGGCGATGGATCATGTCTCAAAAAAATATGAAAGATTATTTTCGCGCTTTTTGCAAAATCAGTATGATGACTATTTAGAGATTTATTTAAGTGCCATTACAACAATTTATGATCCACATACATCCTACATGCCTCCAAAAAGAAAAGAAGATTTCGATATTGATATATCTGGAAGTCTTGAGGGAATTGGTGCCGTCTTACAAGAAGATGGATCATTTATAAAAGTTGTAAATATTATTCCTGGTGGTGCCGCTTGGCGTGGAAGAGATTTAGAAGTTGATGATTTAATTTTAATGGTTGCCCAAAAAAATGGAGAGTTTGTTGATTTAGAAGGGATGAGAGTTGATGATGCTGTTCGATATATTAGAGGGAAAAGAGGAACTCAAGTTCGTCTTTTAATTAAAAAAGTTGACGGAACAAGAAAAACTATAAGTATTACAAGAGATGTTGTCGAGATCGAGGAGTCTTTAGCAAAGGCGTCAGTTATTGAACATAAAAATTTAGGGGTGAGAATTGGCTATATTCATTTACCAAAATTTTATCGTGATTTTGGAAATGCAAATGCCAAAAATTGTACTCAAGATGTAAAATTTGAAATCGAGAGATTAAAAAAAGCAAAAATGGATGGCATGATTTTAGATCTTCGCGATAATGGTGGAGGTTCTTTAGAAGATGCAAGACAAATGGCCGGGCTATTTTTTAAAGATGGGCCAGTGGTGCAGGTTCGTGACAGAGATGGGAAGGTTGAGGTTTTGGCAGATACAGATAAATCTATTAGCTATGATGCACCACTTATAGTGATGATTAATCGTTATAGCGCTTCTGCATCAGAAATTTTGGCCGGAGCTTTGCAAGATTATAAAAGAGCGGTGATCGTTGGAGGAAATTTTTCTCATGGCAAAGGAACTGTTCAAGCTGTCTTAAATTTAAATCAAGGGCCACTAATGGGACTTTTTGGTGATCTTGGAATGGGGGCCTTAAAAGTAACTTTGCAAAAATTTTATAGGATAACTGGAGCATCTACTCAGTATAAGGGAGTATCCTCTGATATAATTCTTCCAGATCCATATAGCTATGCAAAAAATCGAGAAAGCGATCTAGATTATTCGCTACCATGGGATGAGATAAAACCACTCTCTTATTCTCTTTGGAATGGCATGCAGTTTGATCTTGAAGCACTTAATAAAAAAAGTCTAGAGAGGGTTTCAAAGAATAAGAGAATGCAAAGGATGTCTAAAAGTATTGAGTATCTAACAAAAAAACGTGATGAAACGATCGTCTCGATTAATTTACAAGATTTTCAAAAGCAAGATGAAGAGAATAAAAAGATGTCTAAGGAGTTAAAGCTTGATGAAGAAAGCAAGGATGTAAAAGTTAGTCATATAGAGTTATCGGTTTCAGAAAGTAGTAAAACAAAGAAAAAAGATGCTAAAAAATGGGCCGAAGATTTAAAAAGAAGACATGATGATTGGATAAAACTACTCCGTTCTGATGTTTTATTAGAAGAAGCAATGTTTATTATGAATGATATGATTGACATGGAAAAAAAATCTAAAAAGTAGAATGATTTTATGAATGAAAAAAAAGATAGTCAGGAAAAAAATTCTGATTGGGATTTTGAAATCGATTCTCAAAAAAAAAATGGGCCTTCTGCAGAAAAAGAGGGCCCACCTCTTAAGAAATCTCTATTTAAGCAGAGTCTGTCAAAACAGGAGTTAGCACTTGATTTTGAAAGTATTCCAAAGACAAGATCAAGAAGTGATTATCACGATGAAGAAGATGATGAAGAATTTAAAAATTACAAACAGCCTTTGGGGCAAAAAACAGTTAATATATACTTATATCTGTGGAATAAATTATTAGATAATCTTTTGCTTATATGTTTGCTTTTTCTTGGAATTGCTTTTGTGATGCTCTTTTCTCATTTATAAAAACACTAATCGATAATTAATTTTTGTAAAAAGTCGTTCTCAGAAGTTGCCGCAGCAATTGCCGTTTCTTTAGATATTACATCTTTTTGATAAAGTTCAAGTAAATGTTGGTCAAAACTTCTAGATGTGTTGCCTCCTGATTTATAACTTTTAGCAATAATAGATAAAATATTTCTTAAACTTTGTTCACCCATAATGCACTCTTTAATGCTTGGATTATTTATCATTATTTCTTGCGCAACCACCATGCTATTTTTTTTACTCTTTAACATTCGTTGACCGATTGTTGCATATAAATTATTTGATAATCTTTTTCTTACTTCCTCTTGTTGATCAGGAGAAAACATTGAAATAATTCTGCCGATTGTGCTGATGGCATCTGTTGTATGTAGAGTTGCAAAAACAGCATGTCCTGTTTCGGCCGCTTTTAATGCAACATCGATTGTTTCTGAGTCTCGAAGCTCGCCAATTAAAATAACATCAGGATCTTGTCTTAAAGCAGCTCTTAGAGCACTGCTGAAATCTTTTGTATCACTACCAATTTCTCGTTGAGATATTCTAGATTTTATTTGAGGATGAATATATTCGATAGGGTCTTCAACTGTTACAATATGAGCAAATCTTGATAGATTGATATGATTAATCATTGCCGCAAGCGTTGTACTTTTTCCAGAGCCAGTTGCACCTGTTACTAAAATTAACCCTCTTCTTTGAGAGGCAATATCTTTTATAACTGCAGGAAGCTTTAGTTCATCAATAGATGGAATTGTCATTTTTACGATTCTAAAAATAATTCCAATTTTTTTGTTGTATCTAAAAAAATTAAATCGAAAGCGACAAAGATCGGGTATGTCAAAACTTCCATCGAGTTCATTTACTTTGTCGAGATTATTAAAAATTTCTGCTTTTGGAATTATAATTCTACATATATCTTCCATTTCATTTATTGAAAATTGTCTAGTCTGAACACTAACAAGCTCTCCTCTAATTCTAAGGCACGGAACTTCGTCAGAGCGCAAATGTATATCGCTAGCACCATTTTCCACGGCAACTTTCGCTAAGTCGGTTAGATTTTTTATTGTAAAAGGCATAAAGACAATCCTTGTGTTTACGAATCTATTTTATATTATAGATTATAAGGTGTTTGCCCAAAAAGGAAACTGCTTGTAGTATATTAAAGATGAGAAAAAAAGTATTAGTTATTAGGTTTTCAAGTTTTGGCGATATCGTACAATCTATGTCGGTAATATCGGTACTTACAAAACAATTTCCTGAAGTAAAAATTGATTGGGCCACAAAAGAGCAGTTTAAGGAAATTCTCTCTTTGGATTTAAATATTAACAAAGTATTAACCATTTCAAATCATGCCAATATAAAAGAGCTGTTTTTATTTGCTTTAAATATTTGTCGAAATCATTATGACATTATTTATGATGCTCACAACAATTGGCGAACGATGATTATTCGCTTTTTGGTCTTTATTTTATCATTCAAAACAAAGGTATTTGTCAGATCAAAAGAGAGAGTTAAAAGATTTTTATATTTTAAGTTAGGCATTAATTTGTTTGTTTGGCCATATAGGGGAATGATGTCGTATCTAAGACCATTAAAAAAATTAGGCATTAAAGATGAATATTGCCAAGCTAATTGGATATTTGGGGATACTTGTAAGTTACATAATTTTTTAACTGTCACACAAATTGAGCTACTTAAAAATAAAAAGATAATAACACTTGTACCTGCAGCAGCATGGGAGATGAAGTGCTGGCCGCTAGAGTACTATGCTCAAGTCATTAAGCTTTTGGATGGTTATCATTTTATTTTACTTGGAGGCCCCAAAGACGATTTTACTCTTTTAAAAGAAGCAGCACCTACAAGGGTGATTGATTTATCTAAAAAATTAAAATTAAGCGAAAGCTCCTTTATAATTTCACAATCAGCACTTGTTCTTTCTGCCGACACGGGTCTTATTCATGTTGCAGATATTTTAGGTATTTTAGGTATTTTGCTAATTGGGCCAACGGCCTTTGGTCATACATCAGGGCCTAGTATTAATATTTTAGAAATAGATCTTTCTTGTCGGCCATGCACCAAAGATGGTAGCGGAACTTGCCTAGATAAAGTTTACAAAAGATGTTTGATGGAAATTACGCCGCCTGAGATTGTTAATAAAATTAAAGACTTACTTGGTCGATAGATGCCGTAGAGATTTTAATAGATATAATTTAAGGTAGCTTAAGTTGATATAGTGGGTATTCATCTGTTAATATGTTATTTGTGAAGACAAAAGAGCTAGAAAGCTATCTTTTAAACATTAATTCCGAATTTTTTGCATTTTCATATGCACTTGTTCCTGAAGAATTGCAGGCCCAGCAGATTGTTTTAGATTCAGTTAGTGCAGTGTTGCTGAATTTTAGATCCGAGATTGCTGATCTTGTAATTGACGAAAAATGCCAGGGAGAGGATTCTTTAAAAACAGATCTCTTTTTTTTAAGAATCAAAAGAGAAACCTATCGACAGATTTTTGTTCTTGCAGGCAAGAGAAGTTCTCATTTTAAAAATAGCATGGATGTTGAGTCTGATTTTTTAATGTTTTCGCAACTACAATTAATTCATCGTGCAGTTTTATTTTTACGTTATAAAACATCTATTTCGATGCATGAAATTGAAGAAATTTTAGGAAAAAGCAAAACGCAATTAATCGGTCTGTTATCAGAAGGCCAGGATTTGTTAGCAAAAAAAATCTTGGATAAAAATCCTAATTCATTTCGAAACATGGAGTTTAGTAATTAGTTATGGAAAGTCTTTATCAATTTGAAAATCTAAAAAATAAGATCGACTGTAAAGAGTTTTCAAAGCTTATTTTAGTTTTGGATTTACCAGAGAATGATAAGAAAAAACTAATGCTACTAACTCATCTAAGAGGTTGTCAAAAATGTAAGTCTGGACTTGCTATTTACGAGCAGTTACTTGCAAAAATTACAACACATATTCCTTATAAATTACCTGAAAGGTATTTATCTTTAGAGTTTGAGAGAGAAATTAAGACAATGATTAATGATTTTGAAACATCTAATCAAAAAATGATTGAGCACAAGTGTCGTAGCTTTTGGGAAAGATTTTTTGGTTTTATTTTTAGAACAAGTTGATCTATAAATTGTAATTACTATAGGTTTATATTTAATCGATAAAATATCGTAAACTCTTTTTGGTCTTTAACAAGCATTTCTGGTGGGTTATATAAAGCTTTTATACCTGAGAGAGTATTTTCAAAAAGGTTATTCATCTCTTTACTGTCGTCGTTATCTAATATTTTGATTGAAATGATATTACCATCTCTATCAAATACAACTTTACCCATAAGGCTATGCTGTTCTTGCATGATTGTATTTTTAATAGATGGTCTTGTATTTAGCATATTGTTGTATGCTGAAAAAAAAGAGTTAACGTATGCAATATATGCTCTTCGATGAAAACTATAAAACATCTTTTCAGAGCTATTTAATTCATCCTCTTTTACACCTTGAGTTGGTAATACTTGCAGTCTTAAAGATGCATTTGCAAGAATATCTGCATCAGGTCTTGCAAGGAGTGCACTTCTTAAGACATTGCTATCTTGAAATTCTTTTGAGGACTTGTAGTTCGGTAATTCGATATCAGAGCTAGATCTTTTTTGATAAATAGTTGGAGGATTATTTTGTGTTTTTTGATATTTGGCAGATAAATCATTTAAAGATAGCGATTCTTTTAAATTTTTTTCTTGAGCAACCTTTAAAGATAGATCTTTTTGTCCATCTTTTGTTCCAATGAGTCGCATCTTTTCAAGAAGACTTGGTTCAATAACTTCAAGAGAGAAATTATTGGCCATAGGTGATTGTAATGCATTAAAAAAACTACTTTTTTGGAGCAAAAGGAAAAACACTACATGCACTGCTATACTTAGCAGCAGTGTTATTTGAATATGATTTTCTGGTTCTTTTTTCATGCAAATATATTTATATCAATAAACGCGCGATTAACTCAAGTATAAAGAAAGCACCATGGAATAATTAACCGAATCTTGACTCTAAAAGCATTAAGGGTGACAATTTTAGTAAGTAGTTTTTCTTAAAGGAACGAGAAAAATTATAGTTAATTTTACAACCTAAAGGACAGAGTCTATGGGAAAAATAGATTTTATTTTCAGGAAGAAAAGAATTTGGTTGGCCTTATCGGTTTTTACTTTAATGCTTGGCTCCCTTTATGTGATGCAGTCTTATTCTTTTGGATTAAAACAAGTTGCAGGAATAAGTAGTGGAATGCAGGTTTGTTTTAATCGAGTCGTGCAAAGTTATACCGCAAAAATGTTAAATCATAAGTCTGCTGTATATTTAGAAAGTGATTTTTTATCTAATACAGAGGAGTGTTTTGCTGAAACAATTGCGGCCGTTCAAGAAAGTTCTAAAGAGATCATGCCTTATTTAACAAAAAAATTGAATATGCTTGCTGCAGATACACACTGGTTAAACGAGAGATTGTTTGCTCAAAATAGTTTCGCTTTAGAAATGAGTGCGCAAGATATTATGGCAAATCTTAATTCTCGTTTTGAAAAAATAGAAGTGTTAAAAAATGAAATTAGTGATCGTTTAGATGCAGAAAGAGAGGTCTTATCTGCACATGTGTGGGTAATGCGTTTTATCTTTTTTGCTTTGGTGGTTATAAGTTTTGGATATCTGTTTTTAGAGTTTTTTATGAGCAAAAGAGCAGAGGCCAAACATGAGGAGCTTGAGCAGGCCGCAGAGAAATCGTTGTTTGATCCAATAACAAATAACCCAGAGGATGTTTTAGTTGAAGCTTTTAACTCTTATGAACTTCACAATTGCTCGAAACTTGTTTTGCATTATTCACATGAACTAAAAAAGGCATATGATGAAGGTGTCAATTTAAACATTGTACAACCCAAGAATTTAAGTCCTATAGATAAAAATCAAGAAAGCAATCAGTTTGTGGAAAGTTGTTCACAAGTTACGAAAGTTAAATCAGGCGAATGCATTTTAGAGATTGGCGAAAGGCCTGTATTAAGACCAAAAGATATTTCTTCTTTAGAGGAAGCGCTATCAAAAGTTATTTCTTTATTATCTGGGAAGCTTTTTAGTAGTGGTATCGTTATTGATTGGTCAAGAGCAGAAGAAACTATTTTAATTAATGGAGCAATGGATGACCTAGAACAGTTAATATTTAATGCTGTTAATCAGGCCGTAAAATCGTGTGTGGATTCAATGGAGAGTGGTGGTCGAATTGTTATATCTACAAAAAAACTTGGGTCAACTGTTTTGATCGATATTTCAGATAATGGAGTAGGTATTGATCAAGAATTTATTTCAACTAGATTAAATCTAAGTACGAATAGCTCTAAACAGATGTTGTGGTCTACAATACTTGAGAGTATTACAGACGATCTTGGTGGCAAGGTTTCCTTTTCAAATATAATAAATGAGAAAGGTGCTATTTCTGGAGGAAAGATCTCATTTGTTCTTAAGGCCTTTATTGATACTGCAGATATTGACAATAGCAAGTGGCCGGAAACTTCTTTGAAAAACGAAAAAAGGTTGATCAATCTTAAAAAGGGAAGTAAGCGAGATATTTTACAAGGGATTGCTGATTCAAAAACAATGCTCTAGAAAAAACGTTTTGCCATCTTTTGATATGCCAGATCTTTCATAATTTTTTTGTAAAAAGATAAAAAGTTATTTTTTGAGAATTCTTTTTTTAAAATATCGTTCAGTAGTTCGTTGAATATTCTATTCTTAGAAATAAAAAAATGATCATATAAAATATCTCCAAAAAAATTCCCTAGGTGTCTTGCGGCCCAGAACATATTTTGGGCATTTTCGTTTTTAATAATACTATCTAATCTTTGAGGATTTTGAATTATGTTTATAACTTTTTTGTAGGTTGTCTTTTTTTTCTTTGATATTGAAGGCCTGCCAAGGAGTGCCTTAAAATCTAGATATAGATTACATTTTCGATATGGATTTATTATTTTAGATGCAAAGTAAGAAAAAATTGTGCCATATAAAAAAATTAAAAATAGTTCTGTACGATTTATTTTTTTTGGCAAAGTAATCGATCTTTTAAGATAAAAAAGATGAAGACCGGCCAAAAATGATAGGCGATTAATAGAATAGTTTGGGCAGTAATAATATGGCCGATTTAATACTTTGAAACTTTTTTGAGATATCAAAAGTGATTGAAACAGTTTTTTGAGATAGATTGGTCTAATTTTTTTTATGTGCTTCTTTATCGTATTAATCTGTCTATGATCGCATAAGTTAAACTCTGAAATATCAATTCCCGAATAATCTAAATTTGTCGCTAAAATTATTTCTTTTAGAAGATATAAAAAATTATCATTTGTATCCTCTGATAGTAATTTATGCCCTTTTTCTCTTAAATATTCATGCAAGTCAAAATAAGGATCGTCTGTTAAATTATCATGCCAATATAAAAAACTTTCATATTTTATCCAAGGAGGAGAGCTTTGAATGGAGAATTCATTGCAATTAAAAGATATAATTGTAGATAATGCATTTTTTTTTGGTTGTTTAAAATAAACAGCATCCAAATTTTTATGAATAATGGTAGTTTTTAATTTTAGATTTTTAATTGTTTGTTTTAAGGTTTTTGGAAGTTTGGTT
>CAZCDT010000018.1:0-46001 GCA_964497525.1 uncultured Bacteriovoracaceae bacterium | reverse complement strand
TCATCACAACTTGCCATTTCTCTCCCGACATTATTTAGTGGGTTTGGTATAACAATGCTGTATTTGTGGCAAAATCATTAATTTTCTGCGAGATTTTGCTAAAATAAAATGAACAGCTATGGAACATAATATTATTTGAAGAGAAAAAGAAAAAGCAATACTTGCTGACATTTTAAAATAACTCCAAACACTTTTGAAGAATTAGATCGTGCTCTTTTATAGGATGAAAAGTATGTTTATTTAAAACTTTATTAAACCAAGTCCTTTGCGATTTTGCTAACTGCCTTGTTGATATATTAATTCTTTCGATTAGCTCTTCCTTGCTTTTTATAATTCCTTCTAAAAACATAATACTCTCTTTGTATCCGATAGATTGAAGGGGCCTTAGCGTTTTTGTAAATCCTTTTTTTAACAGGCCTTCTACTTCTGTAATGAGTCCATCATCAATCATTTTTTTAGTTCTTTGATCGATAATTTTTAGATGTTCATCTTTGGGAAGATCTAGATAAATTAAAATATTTTCTCTACCACAAATATCATTTGTGGTTAAATCATTAGCGTTATTATTTTTTGCATTCTCTTTCTCTTTTGAAATAGGCCTTCCTGTCAGCCAAAAAAATTCAACGGCACGCATAATTCGATAATGATCATTACAATGAAGATTTTGATAAGATAAAAAATCATTTTCTTTTAATATTTCTCTAAAAAATTCGATTCCATAAAGATTAAAGTTTTCTTCAATTTTTTTTTGCACATCTGGTGAGGTTTTAGGCGTTTCAAACATTCCTTTTATCATTGCTCTAATATAAAACCCACTACCACCAACACAAATAGGAACTCTATTTGTTTGATGTAAATTATTAGCGATAGTATTTGCCTCGGAGGCAAAATCATTTGCCGTAATAGGAGATGTAATAGATGCAACATCGATCATGTGATGTGCCACCATGCCTTGCTCAATACTACTTGGTTTTGCCGTACCAATAGATAATTCTTTATAAAAAACAAGAGAATCAAAGTTTATAATCTCACATGATGTATTTGTTTTTTCTTTCAAAAAAGAAGCAATATCTATTGCCGTTTTTGTTTTAAATGTAGCGGTAGGCCCAATCACAACAAACATCTTTTTGTGATTAGTTATACTCACGACATAATCCTTTCTAGATCATTTATAGTTAATGTTTTTTCTATTTTTTTTAATTCTTCGCTGTTTTTTTCTTTTAATTGCTCAACTATAGATTCCCATGAAATGTGATGTCTTATTTCTTGTAAATCTTCAGCAACTAATGAAAAAAATTCTTTTTTATCAAAATTATATTTTTTTAAAAGTATTTCTACAATTTTTTGATAAGGAAGAGATTCTAAAAATAGAGGAATAGTTCTTAGAATAATTGTTCCACTTGCAAACTGATCAAACTCAAATCCAACACAAGAGGCATTTTTAATAAATACTTCATCTATTTTTTTATTAGTAGTGTAGGGGATACTAACCATTAATGGAGTTGTATTATTTTCGGTTGGAATAAAGCTTTTAAACTCTACATATAAGTACATGGATAAAAGTTTTTCGAGCCGATAGATAGAAATTTTTTCGTTTTCTAATGATATATAAAAATTTCCAAAAATATTGCTTTTACAAGACTCTTTTTGCTCGCTTCTTGATTCGTCTAGAAGATCAAAAGAGGTTAAATGATCAGACGGACTCGAATTCTCGTTATCGACGGCCATCGGAAGTTTTTTAGTTTCTCGATTTAGTGTAGCACTAAGAAGTGATAATATCGTTGCCGTGTTGGCAAATTTTATTTTAGTCTTATTTGGATGAACGTTGACATCTATTAAGTTTGCTGGAGCACAAATCTCTATAATATAGCTTCCTGTTTTTAATGGGCCCCAAACTTTAGATAGGATGTCTGTCGTTATTTTATGAATTACGGGATCTTTAAATAGTCTGTTATTGGTAAATAGCAGTTGTAGTTTTTGCTTTTTTAGTTTAACCGCATTTTTTGTAAATAAAATATTAACTGTGTGATTATCATAGCTGTTTGATGTGTAGATAAAGTCGGAGCTTGTGCATTCACACATATCGCGAAATCGTTGTGCTTTTGGATTTTCGACTTGATTAATACTGTCAAAAACTATTTTTTCTTCATCATCGATTTCAATTTCAAACCTAATTTCAGGATAGCTATAAACAAATGAATAGAGCAACCTATTAATAAGGCCACTTTCGCTTTGTTTTGATTTTAAAAACTTTAATCGTGCAGGAGTATTATAAAAAATTGATTCAACTAAAATGGTTGTTCCATTTTTATCCATGCTACTTGGTATATGTTTTATCATTTTTGAATCATCAAATTCAATAATACCACCTGAAGATAGATTGTTTCTTGGGGCCGATTTACAACTTACTCGAGCAATTGCGGCAATACTTGCTAAGGCCTCTCCTCTAAATCCATAACTAGTTAGAGCATAGAGGTCTTCAAATTTGTTTATTTTTGATGTTGCATGTCTAGCAAATGCCCATGGCAAATCATCAAAACTCATTCCATCACCATCATCTTCAATGCGAATCATATCAATGCCAGCATTAACAAGTTTGAGATTTATTTTTTTTGCGTTGGCATCAATTGCATTTTCTAGCAGTTCTTTTAAAAGAGATGCTGGTCCATCAACAACCTCTCCGGCCTTTATTTGATCGATTAAGTGCTCCGGTAAAAGTTGAATTTTTTGCTTAGATATCATTTTTGTAACTAATTTTTATTCGTGATAGAATTGAACTTGATTTCTTCCGCCCTCTTTTGCTTTGTAAACAGCATTATCTGCACGTCTAAAAAGATCCGTGCCATTTAACACTCCTTGTCTGTAATCAGCAACGCCAATTGAGGCCGTAATTGGTAATTTAGATTTTTCATAAACAAACTCATGTTTTTCTATTAATTTTCTTAATCTCTCTGCAATATCATATGCTTGTTTTAAATTTGTTTTGGGTAGTAAAATTACAAACTCTTCGCCACCGTAACGAGCAAAAACATCATGATCACGTACACCATTTAATCTTATTGTTTTTGCCATCTCTTTTAACACATAATCTCCAGCATCATGGCCGTAAGTATCATTAATTTTTTTAAAATGATCCAAATCAAAAATAAGCAGTGCCAATGGCGTTCCTGTTAGTTTACTTTTTTTAACTTCTAGTTCTAAAGAGTTCGAAAAAAATCCTTTATTATAACATTTTGTTAAAGTATCGGTACTTGCATCAAGTTTTAATTTATCGTAAGTCAAACGCTCTGGATCTCCAGGAGGAAGATATTTTAAAGCGATGCTACCAATTTTTACGATGTCGCCTTTATTTAATTTTGTAGGCCCTGAAAGCTTTTGATTATTTAGATATGTTCCATTTTTTGATCCGGTATCCATTAGAATATATGAACCACTCTCTAGTTGAAGTTGACAATGATATCGAGAGATTCCTTGGAATTCTAGCACAATGCTGTTGTTTGCATTTCTTCCAACAGTGACGGACTGATCTATTAAATCAAAAATTGTTCCATTCAAATCTCCACCAACAACTAAAAATGCCGCTGGTTTTTCTTTTGCTTCTCGATCTGCTGCAGTTAATGCTGCTTTAATGTCTAATACAAGCGTTGTATCGTTTCCCATGCTAATCAACCCTTTTGTTAAGTATAGCAGTAGCTAGAGCTAGAAGAAAAGTTTATCTTAAATTTAAAGTGATTACAATTATATTTAGGTGTTAAACAAGATAGACTCTAAATTTTCTTCGTGTTAGCATTTATATATGTTTGTATAAAAATTAGATTATTTGGAGAATATTTTTCATGGCCGAAAATTATGATCTATCGTCTGTATTTCCAGGAGAGAATTGTTTCTTTTATTGGAAAACTGCTGCATCTTTGTGGAAAACTCGTCTTGAGGATTTTCGTTTACTTGGGCCAATTCTTGTGCCGATTAATTGGTCATTTCACTCGGATAATGGAGAGAGTTATGATTTTGCTGCATCAAGACCTGAAACGAGTTTGAAAAAATTAGAGACAATAGCAAAAGAACTTAATAGACAAATTATTTTTTTACTACCAATTTCTCCAGTTCCATTTTTGCCAAATGGTGGGATTCCACATCTTTTGGCAAGAAACTTGGTGCTTGATCAAAAGCAGATGATTGCAGCGGTTTCAGATTCTGAGGGAAATGTTAATAAGATGTATTCGTTTTTTGATACTCGTGTTTATCAAGGGTATTCTGTGTTTGTAAAAAAATTAAGCGAGTACTTTGTTTCTAGCGGTATCGAGAGTGAAATTTGGACGATGGATTGTGGGTGTTTAGAGAATTGTGAATTCGTTAGTTTTTTAGAAGATAGATCAAGAGTATTTGAAAAAGGATTTAGTCGCTATCTTGGAATGAAAAACGAGCTGATTTTAAAAGATGAAGAGGGAAATAAAATTGATCTTGATTCAGCAGAAGAATCAGTATTTATTAAAGCATTTACAAAAGAAATTTATAACTTATATCTTGATACTGCAAAGAATAACCTTTCAGGCAATTGGATAAAAAATGTTAACGTTGCCTTCCTTGGCGCTGATAGATACTCATTAATAGAAAGAGCGCTAGGTATTGAAAATACAAAAAGACATACCGCAGATCTTTTTAATGCCTACGCAAATGATATTTTACCATCATCTGTACTCTTAAGTAAAAAAGAGAAAACAGAAGTTTTTCAAAAAGAATTGCAGGAAGTGGTCAGTAAAGTCTTTATTCCTGCAAAATTTAAAAATGATTTATATGAGGCAGATTTTAGAATTGGCCAATACTTGTCTTTGTTTTTGTTTGAACTCCTTGTGTTAGATGGAGCTTTTCTGCGTAAATCTTGGAGTGAGTTTGGGCTGATTGATTATCTTGATTCTTTTTATTTCGGATTATATAAAGTTTCTCCGTTAAAGGATTTTATAAACCAGTCAGCAGATTATGATTTGGTAAGAGATGATAGAGGGCCAAAAATTCTTTTTGTAAATGGTGCCTCATTGTCTCAAACAAGTTTTAAATTTATGATTAAGTTTTTCATGCATGGAGGTTCATTAATTATTTCCAAAAACGGAATGAAACCCGACCTGTTACGAAAACTCGAACTGTTTTTTTTAGAAAATTCCATCAAAATTGAAAAAATAAATCTAAATGCAAATGTTGAAAATGCTTCTTTAGGTGATGGTAGAATTGTTCTATTTGATGCTGACTCTCTCAAACACTTAGATCAAAAAAAGCAACTTAGTTTTTGGCATACTTTGATAAATACTTTTGAGATTCGCCATATTTCAATCACAAAGCAAGAGGGAATCGATCTCTTTTGGAGTTGCCGTACCGCAGGAAATAATGAGTTGAAATTTGAAGAAGTTAGAAGACTTTGTGTTTTTAATAAAACCTCTTATAAAAAGCAGTTAAAAATTCCAATAGGTAAAAATTTTGTAATTATAAAAATGGTAGACGAAAAAAATGTTAGTCATAAAACATATCCAAGCGAGTTAGAATTAAATCTTTTACCGGGAGGTTCTATCTCTGTTGATTTTGGAATGTTTTCGTAAAATAAAGGTATAACTATGAAATCAAAAGATAATGCTTTAATTGCTGTCTATAGTTATCAAAATGGAATAGGAATTTTAGAAAAAAAAATACATGATGCTTCTTTGTCTTCTTATTATATTTTATATGTGCTTGATGAGAGTGCAGAAGTTGATGAGGATATCATTTTTAAAGAATTTTTTGATATGTATGGTAATAGAAGTTTGATCAATAGACAGATCGGTCCTTTTGAACATTTGGATGAATTAAAAAAGTTTTTATCTCATGTTGCTGCAAAATTTAATATTCAAAAAATCCAGCTAGTTTCAACGAGCGAATACAATTCTTTACTTGAAGAGTGTAATACCTTAGAAGATATAAAAAGTGCCCTGCTTACTGGTGGAACAAGAATTGAAAATTCTACTGTCAAAAAAAGTGGTCTTTTTGGAAAGTTATTTGATTTTTAATTTGATCTTTGAGGTGATGTTATAAAAAAAGAATCATTATATTCGTTTGAATTAGATAAATTGCGAGATCATTTCGCCTCTAAAGGATTTGCAAAATTTGCTGCAGACCAGGTGTATAACTGGGTTTATCGTCAATTTAATTTTGATCCATTGTCATGGAGTAATATAAGTAAAAAATTAAAAGAGTATATCTATAGCGAGATGGATTTTTCTTTGCCAGAAGTAGTTACCGTACAACAATCTGTCGACGGCACAAAAAAATTACTTTTAAAGCTATTTGATGACGAGTTGGTTGAAACAGTATTAATACCTTCGCAAGATAGAAGAGTTACAATTTGCATTTCTTCTCAGGTTGGCTGTAAGTTAAAATGTAAGTTTTGTTGTACAGGGACGCTTGGATTTACCAGAGATTTAACCTGTGGCGAAATTGTTGGACAGTATTTAGTTGCTACCAAGTACAGTAGTGAGTTTGATATAAAAAACGAATCAGGTCCCCCAATTAGTAACCTTGTTTTTATGGGACAAGGAGAGCCTCTTTTAAATTTTGATAATACAAAAAGTGCTGCGCATATTTTCTTGGAACCTAAAGGCCTTGGATTAGGTCAACGAAGAGTGACTGTTTCTACAGCAGGTATTGTTCCTATGATTGAAAAAATGAGTGAATTTCCACCGATTAATTTAGCAATTTCTCTGCATTCGCCATTTAATGATATTCGCAATACTTTAATGCCTATAAACAAAACATATCCCGTTGAAGTGCTTATTGCTGCCGCCAAAAGAGTTGAGCTTAAAGCCCATCGCTACGTTACTTATGAGTATTTGTTAATTAGTGATTTGACTGATCGAAGTGAAGATATTTTAAAATTGGTAGATCTATTAGATAGAGATACTTCAAAAATAAATTTGATTCCTTTTAATGAATATGATGGCAGCAAGTTTCGACGGCCTAGCGATGAAAAAATAGATTGGTTTAAAAAAGAGTTACTTGCTAGAGGTTATTTGTGCACACTGCGGCAGTCCAAAGGGATGGACATTGCCGCAGCATGTGGACAATTAAAGTCTCAGAGCACATCATAGATACTATTAAAGATGCTATGACGTTTTATTTTTTTACTAAAATTTGTCAAAAAACCAATAGTCTAATTTAACACGAGGTTCTGGCTCTTTAACTTTTGCAGAAGAAGGATCTCTTGATGTCTCTTTTGTTGAGGCGATCTCTCTTTCGCTTTCTGCCTTATCTATGATTGTACGAGAACTATCTTGCCAACTCTCTTTTTCTACTTTCACAACTGTTGGCGTTTTTTGATGTGATATTTTTACATCCGGTAAAGAGTACACATCTTTGGCCAGCACTGGTAGAATTAGTGCTGTCGATAAAATTAGTGTTAAAAGTTTCATATTTTCCTCCCCGAGTGGAAAACCCACCTCAAATATCCTTATCGTCATACTCTGGGTAAATCTTGAGTAAAATAATCGCCTAAATTCTCTTTTTCTTTAAATGTCGAGTATTTTTGCTATTTTGCACATAGCTAGGCTAAAATATTTTGTGCTTTTATTATTGTAATTTTATGGAGGTGGTCGTTTATGGCCCAACATAGTCGTTCTTTAATTGGTCTCTTTTTTGTAGTGATAATCTGTTTTTTTATTTTTGCAGGTCTTGCTCTTCACACTGTAAATATTTTTTCCTTGGACGACAAAGAGGTCTCCGCTTTTGATGATAAGGAAAGTCCAATAGCGGTTGTAGAAGTTACAGGAGTTATTTTAAGTAGTAAGGAAATTATTGAGAAACTACTACTTGCTGAAGAAAATAGTAAAACTAAAGCAATAATTATTCGTATAGATTCTCCAGGCGGTGCTGTTGGCCCTGTGCAAGAAATATATCAAGAGATTATTCGTATTGATAAAAAGATTCCAGTATATGCTAGTTTTGGAGCAATTGCTGCAAGTGGAGGATATTATATTGCTGCAGCAACAAGAAAAATATTTTCTCCGGCAGGTGCCTTGACTGGTTCTATTGGGGTGATTATGCAATTCTATGATATTTCCAAATTATTAGAACTTGCAAAAGTGTCGCCAAATATAATTAAAGCAGGAAAGTATAAAGATGCTGGTGGCGGCCATCGTGCATTAACAGAAGAAGAAAAAAACTTAATGGACTCAATGCTTGCTCAAGTTCATTCACAATTTATGAAAGATATTTCAGAAATAAGAAAAGATAAATTAACTGTTCCAATAGAAGAGTTGGCACAAGGGCAAATTTTTTCTGGAGAAAAGGCCATGGAAGTTGGTCTTGTTGATGAATTGGCCAGTCTTTGGGAGGCCGGCCGAAAAATTCATGAAGAGCTAAAGCTACCAGGGAAATTTTCGCTAAGATATGTAAAAAAGAAAAAGAATACTTCGATATTAGATTTTGTTGAACGGTTTGAAGAAGCAGTTTCGCCTTTAGAGATTTTTTCAAAAATACAAGCTGTTCCTATGTTTTTATTTGAGTTACATTAACAAAGGTTAAAAATGGAAGTTTATTATGCATGGCTTCAGGATCATACACTAAGTGTTACAGCAGTTGTTGTAACCATTTTCTTTGCTTACTATTCACTTGTAGAAAGAGATACTGGAGCTCGTCTTAGCAAAAGATATCGTAATTCTATATTTGAAGCACAATCAAAGATCTTTTTAAATGCGACTCAGTATTTGATTTCAGGAAATAAAGATTTGGCGATTAAAGAGTTTTTAAATGCTGTTGATTTAAATAGAGAAACTCTTGAAACTTATTTTGCTCTTGGAGGATTGTTTCGCAGCAATGGAGAAATAGAGAAGGCAATAAGTATTCATCGTTCATTAATTGCTAGAGAGAATATTTCTGAGTCGGCGAGATTACGTGCCTTAAAAGAGTTGGCCATTGATTTTGATAAGGGTGGATTTATTGACAAGGCCATTGAAACTTATAACGATGTATTACTTATAAACAGAGATCAGCAAGAGGTTTTACAAGCTCTTTGTAGGATCTATGAAAATATTGAAGATTGGGATCAAGCCTATAATTATCGCTTAATGCTTTCCAAAACAAGTCAAGACAATCAGTCAGAGACAATTGCTCATATTTTAATTGAAAAAGCGAGAAATCTTTTTGATCGTGGAGAGTATCAGCGTTGTTCTGAGGAATTAGAAGAAGCATTCAGGCATGCCCCTTCGGTATCTGCAAAAATATTAAGTTTAAGATTGGCCCTTGCCACTGGAAATATCGATAAGGCAAAAATGATGTTTGTTGAACTATTAAATGAACATCCGATGTATACTTCTTTTGTATTTCTATCTTTAGACGAAAAAATAAAAGGGACTCCAGAGGAGGTAAGCGACTATCTTACTAGAGTCGATATTTTAAAAAAATATTTTTTAGAGCTAGATGATGCAGAACTTTTAAGTTCACCTTCTGTTGCTCTATCAAGAGTTAGAGTATTAAAAAGTGAAAATAGACTATTAGATGCTTATCAGTTACTTCAATCTGAAGTAGAAAATTCAAAGCAGCATGTTAGTGAAATTTTAAAAATAGAATATATAAAAATTTTAAAAGAGATGGGAAAAAATGATGTAGCATTGAAATACTCTTTAGAAATGTTAGAAAATTTAAATCACTCTTTGACAAGACATTATTGTCAACAGTGTGGTTTTAATTCGGATAATATTTTTTGGCGCTGTCCGCAGTGCCATGAATGGGAAACCATTCAATTTCGCTGGAAGGTGTAAAAGATGAAATTGAAAATTCTATTCATTTCGACTTTTATTTTATCTGTCTCGTTATATGCTCAAAACGAAGAGCAAAGCATATCAAAAGCAAAAGTATTAAGTATTGCATACTATGTAAATTTTTATGGGACTGTTCATCAAAATCCTAACAAATATTCAGGAGTGCAAACAACGATTGCATGTGGTCATCCCGTAAAAATCATTGAAGACAGCGTAAGCGTTGAAAAAATTCTAAACACACAATCAAAGACCGAACAAAAAGATGCGCTAAGTGATGTCAAACCACTTCCAGATGATGAGATAAAAAATTGGCATAGAGTATTGGTCGGCCCATATGAAGGATACATTTTAAGAGACTTTTTAAGTAACTCTAGACCTGAATGCTTTCAAGATATTTATCCAAAATTTTTTGAGAATCTAGAATTAGATATAACAGAGCTTTATTATTGGGGTAGATTATACGATCAAATTTTGACAGGAAAATCAAGGATGCCATAGATGAAGAATTCTTTTTTTTATATTTTGTTTCTAGTTTTTTTTATCTCTTTTTTTGATAAGGTACTGTGCGAAGATGTAAAAGTTGAAAAACAAGAAAATGTAGTAAGTCATGAAAACAATGAATCAGGAATCAAGTTTGATTCGATAAAGAAAGTTTTACAAAAAGATATGCTACAAACTGTTATAAAAAAGCAAGAAGTTGTAAAAAAGAAAAATGAGCAAAAAAAAATTCAAAAAAAATTACAAATAGCAAGCTTTCCAAAAGAGTCTGATTTTTTTCATTTTTTATCAGAATATTATCTAGTAAAAAATGGGCCAATTTTAAAATGGGATTTTGTGAAGCCTGATTATGGAATAGAAGAGTCATTTGCTGCATTTTTAGAGGCCCAAGGATTATATGAAAAAAAGTTTTCAATCCTTTTACTTGACTCCGTCAATATTTGCCATGCGGCCCTACCAACTCGTGATGGTGAATATTTGCTTTTGCTTTCAGCTCCTTTTATTCGCACGTTGAATCTTTCAAAACTAGAAATTTCTCTTTTACTCTATAGTAATGTCTTACGTAGTGATGCTGGCTTAATAAAAGATAAAGTTATTACCAAAGAATTAAAGAGTTTATTCGGCAAGCCTATGAAAAAGAATCACAATCAAAAGAAGATATTAGATGCAGGTTTGAAAAAATATGATGAAATTTTATTAGAAAAGGGGTTTTCTTTTCAGGAACAATTTGATTTAGCAAAAAAATTAGAGACCACTTTGAAAAATGATTTGAAATTATGGCAGGCCTATTTAGAACTTTTAAAGAAAATTGATGAACTAGTTAAGACAAATCTTTTATATTCAAATTACATCAAGATCTATCCAACACCAGAGATGGAACTTAATTGGTTAAGGCCGAAAAAAGAATGAGAATTGTAGATGTTGCGAAAGATATTTCTTTTAGTGAGCTTAAAAATGAATCGATCCGTTTTGGTGCTTTTTATTTTTTAATGGGAATTGTCTCTTTAGTTTTAAATTCCTTTTTTTTGTTTATACATTTTTTTTTGGAAAACAATCTTGGCGTTATTGATAGTTGGTTAGAGGATAAGGCTTGGTTTATTATTTGTTTCACAAAGGTTATTGCAGCAAGTATTTATTCGTTATTTTGGGGTGTTAAAAAGAACTCTCGTTTGCCATTTGCAGATTTATTTAAAAATAAAAAGAAGAATCCAACAGAAATGTTTTTTGTAATTATAGTTGTATTTTTACTGCTTCATTTTTTTATTGGTGATCCGGTATTAAATAGAGAATCAACTCTTACATTCTTTGATGTGTTAAAAAATACTTTTTTTATAATTTGTTTTTATCTTATAGATTTTTTTATTTTAATGATTGTTTTTGATTTAGTTGATAGTCGTAATTTTTCACTAAAAAGTAATTTGTTAAGATTTATTTTATATCCGATCCTCTTTTATCTTTGTAATGAAAATATCTTTTCATTTGCAAGTAGTATGAATTTTTTAATTGCTATTGCATTTTTTTGGATCTTATATTTGTATTTATTCTTTAATCAATCATTTGTCTGTGTAGTTTTAATAATTGTATGTTTATTTGTTCCCCTTGGGATTTTTTTTGGAATAAGTCCTGTAATACAAAAAACATCGTCGGTGATTATACTTCAGTCACCGTTGACATTGCTTGAGTATATTGTAGTTTCTATTTTGTTTGTGCTTTTTATGAATAAAAAAGAACTTCGTTTGTTATTACAAGGAGCTATTGATGGAAAATAAATATTTTGATTTGTGGCATATGCTATGGGTTTCTGGCCCATTTGTAAAATTGATACTTTTTATACTTATTTTTGCATCGATTCTTTCTTGGGCCATTGTTGTAAAAAAGAAAAAAATGCTCAAAAGTATTATGCTTGCTAATGAAAATTTTTTAAAAGTATACAACGAAAGTCCTACGTTAAAAGAAGTTGTTAATGTCTCAAAAGACATGCCATTTTCGCCATATAAAACTCTTTTTTTGCAAGGACATGAAGAGTTATTGAAAATTAAATCAAGCTTTGGTAACGAAAAGAACTTAGAAGATATGAAAAAGCATTTTCAGGTGTTTGGTCTTGTCTCGATAGAGCGATCTTTAAAGAAAGGAGCAACACTTGTAAATAGAGAGATTGAGCAGCATTTGTCAATTCTTGCCAGTATTGGTTCGGTAACTCCTTTTGTTGGTCTACTTGGTACTGTGTGGGGAATTGTAAATTCTTTTACTGGACTATCCGGAGGCGGAGCCACTCTTGATGCAGTTGCTCCAGGGATCGCAGAGGCATTGGTTGCAACAGCATTTGGTCTGTTTGCGGCGATTCCTGCGGTGTGGTTTTATAATTATTATGTTACTAAAAACTCTCAAATAAATGCTGACATGGAAAATTTTTGCCAAGATTTTTTGAATATGGTTGAGAGGTCTTTGATTACAAAAACTCCAGAACAAGGAGCAAGTGATGGCATTTCAGCTAAATAATAATAAAAAAATGGTGTCAGATATTAATGTTACCCCATTTGTGGATATAACATTAGTCCTTTTGGTCATCTTTATGATTACGGCACCTCTGATGCTTAGTGGAATTAAGCTAAATTTACCAAAGACAAAAGAAGTTAATCGTGTTGCATTAACAACAAAGCAAATTGTTTTATCAATTACAAAAAACAATGAATTTTTTGTAGAGAAAACAAAGATAGATTATAAAGATCTAGATAAAGTTTTAAAAAATAAATTGGAAAGAAGTAAAAACGATGTTTTATATATTCGAGCAGATAGTGATTTGCGTTATGGCAAGGTGACTAAAGTGATGTCGTTTTTAAAGAGAAGTGGCATTGATAAAATTGCCCTTGTGACAGAAGTGGAAAAATGATCAAGGAATAATATATTGTGTATACAGTAGATCCAAACAATCTATTAGACAAAAGAGATAGTCTTGAGGAAATGATTCTTTATTCATTCCTTGTGCACGTATTGATTGCTTGTCTGTTTATTTTGTTTTCAAACTTCATTTGGCCAAATTTATTTCGTGGAGAAGTAAAAATTATTGAATCATCAATTCGTGTAGATGTTGTTGCCATGCCAACAATGACCATGCAGGAATTAAAAGAAATAGAGAGCGCAGCATCTGCGGCAAAAGATGTTGATAATAAGGATTCTTCAACAGCAAAACCAAAAGATTTAACGACTGATTCAGAGATCAATTATCTAAAAGAAAAAAAAGAGAGCAATAAAAAGTTTCTTGATACTATTGGTAATTTAAGTAAGAAAAAAGTAACTGCAACATCAAAAATTGGTAAAAAAGAGAAAGAAAAGTTAAAGGCCCTATTGCTACACGGTAATAAACTTTCAAGTGGAACTCGTATCGTTGGTGATGGAAAGAATAACGCAAGTGGTGAATACGAAGAGTATGCAGCATCAATTCCAGACATAATTCGTCCATATTGGCGATTGCCAGATCATTTAAAATCATTAGAGCTTCGAGCGCGAGTGCGAATTTTTTTATCGCCAAATGGAGAGGTAATAAAAAGTGAAGTTTTAGAGTCAAGCGGTAATAATGATTATGATTTAAGAGTTTTAAACACCATAAAGTCGGCCTCGCCACTTCCGATTGTTCCAGGTGGGGCCCAAGCAAGAGCACTTAGAGGTGATATTGTGTTGGGGTTTCCTTTATAGGGAGGAGTATGTATGAGACAGTTGTGTTATAAAAAAATTTTATCACTTATTGTGACTGTTTTATACTCTTTAATTGGTTGGTCTCAAGTAGAAAGAGATTATACTTTAATAGCCGTGGGAGAGGCCACCTTAGAGCAAGATAAAATTTTTATTGGAAGTTTTAATGAGGCAAATGCAATCTCTCCCATTCAAAAAGAGATTCAAGAAGAACTCTCTTCGACGATAAAAAATGATTTTGCATTTTATAAGAGAAGATTTTTTGTAGTAGAAGATAATAAAGTCGAGTTTCCCAAAAATACAAAAATTGCTCCTTTTACAAATCAAACATTTGAAAAAGAGGGGGTTAACTTTGCGTTGATTGCTGAAGTGATTCCTCAAGGATCACAGACAATAAAAATAGTATCTTCTTTGTTTGATCTAAAACAAAAAAAAGAAATTTTAAAAACACAGCGTCAGGCAACACGTTATAATGTTAGAAATATTGCTCATCAAATAGCGCATGAAGCATATTTAAAAATAACTAATCAACCATCGATTTTTTTAAGTAAAATTATTTATGTATCCGATGCTCCATCTAAAGGAAAAAATATTATAAAAGAGTTATATATGATGGACTTTGATGGCAAACATATCGAACGCTTAACATCTCATAAAGGTATTGTCTTATCTCCAACAGCATCAAGTGATGGAAAAATAATTTCTTATAGTGTTATTAAGGGTGGAGCAGGAATTAAAAATGTTGATCTTTATTTTTACTATATAAAAGAGCGCAGGCATCAAAAGATATCATCGCTTCCAGGCCTTAACTCCGGCGCGGTCTTTTTAAATGATAATAAAAAAATGGCCCTAACTCTTAGCTTCTCTGGAAATGCAGATATATATGAACTTGATTTACAAACAAAAGGACTAAGAAAAATTACGAATCATTTTGCCGCAGATGTTGATCCATCGATGAATAAAGAACAGACGGTTATGTCTTTTTTATCAGGAAGATCAGGTCGTGCAATGGTTTATACACTTGATCCACGAGGCATTGAAAAAGATGTTAAAAGAATTAGCTATGTGGGTGAGTTTAATGCTTCTCCAAGAATGTCTCCAGATGGTAAGGAGATCGCTTTTGTTTCATGGATGGATAAAGGATTTGATATTTTTAAAATCTCTGCAGATGGATTAAACCTTGCTAGGCTTACTAAAGATTTTGGCTCGAACGAGGATCCTGATTTTTCAACAGATGGTGAGTTCATTATCTTTTCATCTAAACAAAAAGTATCTGGTAACTTCCAAAATAATGTCTATATTATGAGCAGAGATGGCGAGATACTTTTTCAAGCAACCAATAAAATGGGTAATTGTATAACTCCAAGATGGTATAACCCGTAGTAATCACTTTAAACCCTGTATTTTTTTCAAACAACCGAGAAGATTAGTCTTGTAATTTTTTCAAACAGTGATATTATTAGCTGTATATCGCGGCGCGTTAGTTGATTTAAAACAAGCTCCATATTTTAGCAGAAACTAAACAAAAAACGGAGATTAATATGATTAATTCAACTAACTCTTTATCATCTTCAAACTCAAACGTTTCAGAAATTATATCAAATTTACTAGCAACTCTTGATGAAAATATATTTTTTACAGAACTTGGAAAATATTTTCTAGGACTTTTTGATTCTGATAGAGTTTCGATTTATAAAGTTTTAGATGATGGAGCTGCCATTTTAATAGCTCAAAATGATCACGTCGTTTTAGATGGAGAAATTATTGCAAAAGGTAAAGGTGTTATTGGCCACGTTATAAGAACTAAAAAAGGTTATTTTACAAATAATATACTAAGAGACCCTTTATATACACAGGAGCAAGTTGGGGGAGTTCAAAAAGAACTTTTGGTTCCTATCGTTGTAGATCAAGCTGTTATGGCAATTTTAAAATTTAGTATAATAGAAGGTCAAAGAGATTTTTCTCGTGATGATTTAGCAATGGTATTATCGACTTTAAATGAATTAAAACGTCCATTACTAAATATGAAAATTTATCTAGCAGCAAAGAATTTAAATGAGGCATTGCTAAAAAAATTGGAAGAAAAAGATCGTGAAATTTCTTTACAAGGTCATGCAATAAATAAAGATAGTGTTTCAGCAAATATTTTAGAAAAAGATTTAATTGGTAATTCAAAAGAGATGAAGCATCTTATTGAGTTAGCAGAAAAAATGAGTTCATCAGATGTGAACTTTTCAATAGAAGGAGAGCTGGGAACAGGTAGAGAAGTTTTAGCAAGAAGAATTCACTGTAGAAGTAAAAGAAAAAATAGTCCTTTTATATATGTAGATTTTAGTTCTATCGTTGATAATTGTTTTGAGACCGAGCTTTTTGGCAGTGAAAGTGCAAAAGGTGGATATGATAAAGCACTAAAGAAAGGCCTATTAGAATTGGCAAACAACGGAACAATTGTATTAAATAGAATTGGTCTTTTACCCGCAATGTTACAAGCAAAATTAGTACAGTTTCTAAAAGATGGTATTGGACATAGAATAAGTGGAGCAAACTATCGTAGTAATGTTAGATTTATTACAATTATTGATGATAAAACAACAAAAGAGTTAACTTCTGGGACAATCAGACAGGACTTATTTTATTTGCTAAATACAATTACAATAAAAACACCGGCCCTAAGAGAAAGAAGAGAAGATATTGAGTTACTTGCTGGATACTTTTTAAATAATGGTAAAAAAGTTGATGAACAAAAGATGCTTACTCCTTCTGCTATTAAGGCCCTTTGTGATTACAGATGGCCAGGAAATATAAGAGAACTTGCAAATGTAATGGAAAGAGCGGCTGTTTTGGCCGATGGAAAAATTATCGATGTTACAGAGTTACCTGAGAATATTTTAACTTTTAAAGCAGAAGATCAATCACAAGAAGAAGAGGCAGAAGAGATTTCATTTAAGGAGATGACTTTAAATGAATTAGAAAAAAGACATATTTGCCAAACACTTGAGCATCTTTCAGGTAATAAAACAAGGGCCGCAAAAGCTTTAGGTATTACTGTTAAGACTCTATATAACAAGCTTCATAGTTATGGGATGGTTGAAGAAGATAAAGACGCTTTGGTTTTGCAATAGACTAATAATCAAATTAATGTTAAAAAAAAGAAGAATTTATTCGTAAACATTGGTGGATTCGCATGAAAGAAGAAAAAGACCAAAGAGAAGATCACGATAAAGAAGATGAAGAAAATGATGGGGATGAAGGCAAGAGCAAGGTAAAGCTCTCGGAGATAGCTCTTTTAGAGCCAGTTAAAACGACAACGAGTTTTAGACATTCAATAGATTTTTATAATTTTTATAGATTTGTAAGTGATAACGATTTAAGACGAGAGGCCAAAAAGGTTTTAGATCTTCTTTGTAGCAGATTTTCTCAAATGAAAAAGAAAAGAAGAGGTCGAGCAAAGAAAATAGAAAGAGAGAATGCGAAAAAAAATAAATAACTTTTTTATTATTTATTTAAATCACTAAAAAGCTTATTAAATTCTTCTTCATTGTCTGGAAAATATGTTGCCGCTTCATTGATGATTTCTTGTATTTTTTCGGCACTTCTTTTATTCCAGATAGAACGTATAATTAAAATATTATATACATTGATGGTTCGAATATTTGCTTTTATTAAATTGGTTGCCATGTTTAGTACATAATCGTTGTCTTTTGTCGTCTGGTGAGCAATTTCAAGTTCTGCAATTTTTAACTCATCGGTGTTTTGTTGTGGGTTTTCAATGATAAATTTATTTAAAATATTTGATGCCTCTTTTTGAGCGCCAGCGATAATTAGATTTTGTACAATATTTTTTATAATTTCTATTTTTTGTCCAGACATTTCTGATGCTTTTAAAAGGGCGGCAATTCCTTTTTCTGTTTCATGTTCGTTGACCAAAAATTTTCCACAAATGACAAGGCCTGCTGCAAGGTGCATTTTTACAATCGGATGAGAGTCGCTTAAAGAAGAAAATATATTGGCATAATTTAATAAATCATCGTACTTTTTATTTGCGATTGAAATTTTTATAAGATCAGGAATGCGAGTAGGATTAATCGGATAATTTTTTATAAGAGTAACCGTATGTTCATATGCTTTTTGGTATTCTTTATTTTTTTGATAAACTTCAATTATACGATTTAGGGTTCCGTGATGTTTTGGATTTAACTCAAGAGAGGAAAGTAGTACTTCAGTTGCTTGAGAATTATCGTTTTTTGCCAGAAGTGCATCTGCTTTTAAAAGTAGTGCATCGCTGGCAAGCGATGTATCTTCGTTTACAATTTCATCTGCAAGAGTACATACCTTATTAAAATCTTTTATATTAAAATATTCTTTTGCTTTATATAGTTTCTTTTTTGTAAGAGAGATATCAAGTTTTTTTAATAGCGATTCAACCAATGTATTTTGCATTGCTTCAAAGGTAAACGGTTCGACAATAAAAGATTCGATATCAGGATTTAGTTTATATGCTGCAGTACTCATTGAGTTATCCGAAGAAATTACAAAAAATAGAGTTTTTTCTCTATTTGAATGCGCTTCAAGATGAATTGGTAGAAGATCTATGCCGCTTGCATCTCCACATTGAAGATTTGTACAAACAATTTCTGGTAAATCATTTGTTATAATATTTTTTGCCGCCCCAAAGGATTCCGCTGTTATAATATTTAGATTGTCCATGCCAAAAGTTGTCAGTTGCTTTCTGATCGACTGGCGTATTGTACTTGCTGGTTCTAAAATAAGTGCCTTCTTATTTTTAAAAAAATCAAGAATGATTTTATATTTTTTATCTTTTGGATCAAAGGCCATAATTTTTAAGTTCCTAATGAGTTTATTTGAATTTGTCTTTTATTGTAGTTATCAACAAATTCGGCCCATTTTTCTTCGTTATATTGAGAGTATTTTAAGGTTACCGATACATTATCATCATCTTTGATTTTTTCTGTATTTGTAACTTTTCCTATTACTTCAAGTAGTGCTAGATTTGTTTGTTTTTTATTATTTAAATCGCTAATTTTTTGTTTTACTTGATCGGTGAAAACAAAAAGTGTTATAAGGTGTCCGTTTTTGCATTTATTTACAGGTAGCTTTAGGATAATTCCATCTTCAAGCATCTCTATTATTGAAATTGTTTCTTTATTTAAAATAGATGTAAAAGAGGTGTCATTTCTTAAAAGAATGACATGTTTTAAGGGGCGAAAGTCCTCTTTTTTTATAAATAAACTAATTAAATTTTTTAACATATATAAATTTTATCCATAAAGTTTTATCTAGATGGTAGTATAGCAAAGATCTTACTAAATAAAACTCAATAATTATTAGGGTATGGATAATAGGAGAGCAAAAAACTCCACAATTGCTTCTTCTTTACTTTAAGGCCAGCTATAGGATAAAATTTATGAGGGGGGAATATGTGTATCCTCTTATAAAAATAGAACTTTTAGAACCAAGGAAGGATCTAAACAGTGTTAGGATTAACAAAAAAAAATAGTTTAAAAGATCGGCCAAAAATTTTAGAGCATCTATTCTTTCTAGATGATGTTAGTGTTTCTTTTGGTGCAATTCAGGCCTTAAAATCGGTTCAGTTATTTATTGATCAAGGAGAAATAATTTTTCTAACAGGTGCTTCTGGAGCCGGCAAAAGTACTCTACTAAAATTACTTGCAGGAGAAATTGCTCCTGATAGTGGTCGTATTATGACTTCTTCTTTAAAAAGAAAGGCGCCATTTATTTCTAGAGTGTTTCAAGATTTAAGACTTGTTGAAGATTTAAGTTGTTTGGATAATATAATGTTTTCCTATGATCCAAAAATTTATAAAACAAAAAAAGATTTTTTAATAGATATGCATGAACTTTGCAGAGTTTTAGGGATGTCGGATCGTTTACATATCAAAATCTCCGATGCAAATGGTGGTCTTAAACAAAAGGTTGCTCTTGTTAGAGCTCTTTTATCAAAGCCTGATGTTTTGCTTGCTGATGAATTATCGAGCTCTCTTGATGCAGATAATGCACGAAAAATTTTTGATCTTTTAAATTTATATAACGTAAAACGTGGACTAACAGTTGTTTGGGCATCTCATAATGGGGACTTAGTAAAAAGTTTTTCTGGTAGAATAATCCATCTTGATGCAGGCAAGCTTGTATATTCGGGGCATGCATGTTTTATTTAATTCACTTTTTAAAATTATTTAAGACAAACTTTATTCGAGCATTTCTTTATTTTTTATTATCATGCTTGGTTGTTATATCTTTTGGTGTAAGACCAATTATTGATAAAAAGATAACAAACCATCTTGTGGATGATACGGATGGTGCCTATTTTTATTCTTTAATTTCAAGTGCTCAAGATCATAAAGGACTGGCAATGAAACTTCGTGAATTGCCGGGAGTAAAAAAGATCGAGAGTTTTGATCATCAGACAATAGAAAAAGAGAGTCGGGCCTTTTTAGATGCTTTGCAGATTGAAGGAGGCAGTGATTTGATAAGTGTAGATTATGTGGGGCATAAGGTTGTTTTTGAAAAAGATGTTTCTCCTCGAACCGTATCTTTAATTAGAGAATATATTGTCAGATTTATTGGTGAAAACAATATAACTCTAGGGCCGATAAAATATCCCATAATCAATAAAGAAAAATTAAATACGCTAGATAGCTTAAAAGAATATAGTAGTATCTTTTTGATTGCGATTTCTGTTGTTTTTTGGGTAATTGCAGTTTTTGTATTGTATCCAGTTTTGAATCATCTTTCATATATGGTTGAAAATTTTCAACGACGTCGTTTGGTTGCTTTTAAAAGTTGGACTTTTTTTAATTGTGTATTGCTTGTTTGTGTTGTTTCAATTTCTTTACAGTTTGATTTAGATTTTTATCATTTAATGTATGCGAGTACTTTAATTTTTCTTAGTTCTTTTATCGTTTTTAAAAAAACAAAATGGAGGAGTCGATGAGATTTCTTATTTTTTTGTTTTTAATTTGTCCCTCGATGACATATGCAAGTGTCTTGGAAAAAAGTGAAAATTTAAGTGCAATTAAACAGGAACTTTTTTCTTATGAAAAAGATATTAAAGAGTTAGATTTAGAATTTAAGAAAATAGAGGAACAGCTTGTTCCAAATAGTAAGAAGTATTTACAGGTAATTGAAAAGCGTAGAGAAATAGAGAAAAAAACAACAGAAATTTCTATTTTATTAAAGAATGTTGAAGATAAGCAAAATGTATTATATCAAGAAAATCAGAAGATTTTAAAAGCAGCTTTACTAAATTCATTTGATAAAGAAATTGATTCTGTAAGCATTTTAAATCAAAAATTATTTTTGAATTTGCAAAAGAAAAAATTAGAGGAGTTAAAGAATTCTTTATTATTTATTAAAGAAAAAAGAGTAGAACTGGAAGATCTAAAAAAGCGATTTACAGAATATGTTGAATTAGAAGAAAATTTAAAATTAATATTAGAAGAATTAGATGCTAAAAAATTAGAAGTTGTTCAAAGCTTGACAGATGTTAAGGGTAAAAAAGAAGACGTTTCTAGAAAATATGATAAAGCAAAAAAGCTTCTTTTAAGCACAAATTTAAATAAAAAATCAAAAATTAACTATCGCGGGAAAATTATCCAAGACAACTCTGATACACCGAGTATTTCTATGCGATTTTTAAATCCAGTTACAGATTATTATGACATCGAACATGGACCCAAAGGTGTTACTTATCATATCGATTCAAATAGCGATATTTATGCCCCTCAATCTGGAGAGGTTGCATATGTTGGAGAGTTGTCTACCTTTGGAAAAGTTGTAATGCTTGACCATGGAAATGAAACAAGAAGTGTTCTTTTAGGAGATCTGACAGCATTTGTTAAAAAAGGAGATGTTGTTAAACTCGGAGATAAAATGGCCATGATTAATGGTAAGGATAAAAAGTCAAAGCTATATTTTGATGTTAGGATTAAAAAGGTTGTATTAAATACGATGAAATTAATTGATCAAAATCTAGCAATTAAGACCAATAAAGATTCAGTAAAAATTTAAAATTTCGATTTGTCTGTTTTGTATAAAGGGGATATGAATGCGTAAAGTGATTTGTGTTATTGTTTGTTCTTTTTTTATCGCGGGTGTTTGTGCTCAATCTTTAGATAAAAAGATAAAAGATCGCGAAAAAAATGAAAGTAAGTCAAGATTTGAAAAATTAGAGCTATTTAATAAAGTTTTGTATTTAATAGAGCATCAATATTACAAAAATGTAGATACTGAAAAATTAGTTGTTGGTGCAATTAAAGGAATGATGGACACTCTTGATCCTCACTCAGCTTTTTTGGATAGAGAATTTTTTAAAAAAATGCAAGAAGATACCAAAGGAGAATTTGGCGGAATTGGTATTGAAGTTACACAAAAAGATGGTGTTATAATCATTATTACGCCCATTGATGATACTCCTGCTTATAAAGCAGGTATTAAGGCCGGCGATAAAATTGTAGAGATCAATCATGAATCAATAGTTGGACTTACGCTTGATGAGGCCGTTGATAAAATGAAAGGGGCGCTGGGAAGTAAAGTCATATTAGGTATTTCGCGCAACGGTATCAACGGAATAAAGCAGTTTGAAATTAGACGTGAAACAATAAAACTTAATCCCGTAAAAGAGACGTTGATAAAAAGTAACTATGCCTTTATTCGTCTAACTCAATTTCAAAAAGATGCTGCAGATAGTGTTGTAAAAGCGATAAAAAAAATAAGAAAAGAAGCTTCAAAAAATGGAGGTTTGAAGGGAATTATTTTGGATTTAAGATCAAATCCAGGCGGTCTTTTGGATGAGGCGGTAGATCTATCATCTGTTTTTTTAAAAGATGGAGTTGTTGTTTCCACTGAAGAAAGAGATGGAAAAAATAAAGAACTTCGTTATGTAAAAAAAATAGGTCACAAAGAACTTGAAATTCCCCTTGTGGTTTTAATAAATGCTTCATCGGCATCTGCTTCTGAAATTGTTGCAGGAGCTCTGCAGGATCATAAGCGAGCAATTATTATGGGAACCACATCTTTTGGAAAGGGATCGGTACAAAGTGTAGTGAAAATTGATGATGTCAGTGGCCTAAAATTAACGATTGCTCAATATATGACTCCATCAGGTAGAAAAATTCAAGCAATTGGAATTACACCTGATATTTCGATTTCGGAAGTAGAAGGCAAATGGGTAAGTGTCCATAAAAAAGAATCTCGTCTTTTAAGAGAGAGTGACTTAAGAAATCATTTAACAGCTTTTGAAGAAAATGAAGAAGAAAAAAAGGCCAGGCTTCTTCGAGAAAAAGAGTCAAGAGAGCTTCGCATTAAACTAATGGAAGAACAAAAAACAAAGAGTGTAAAAGATGATGTAGAAGGCGAAGAGTATGTGACGAATTACGATCCGCATAATGACTATCAGGTAGAGCAGGCAATAAACTATATAAAAAGCTTAGAAGTGTTAAAAAATATAAACAGTACGATGGTGAAATAGTTAAGGTTATTAATGGTAGATAAAAGTTTATCTGTAAGCGAGGTTGTTGATAGAATAAAATGTGCAATTGTAGCGCAGGTCGATGTTGTACAGGTTGAGGCAGAAATATCTAATTTAACGTGCTCAGGGGCTGGTCACTATTATTTTACTCTCTCCGATAATGAATCATCGATTGGCTGTGCTTTATTTAAAACAGATGCTTCTAAAAATCAGTTTATAAGAAAATTAAAAAATGGAGACAAAATTCTTTGTTTGGCACATGTAGATATTTATCAAAAGAGAGGAACACTACAATTAATTGTAAAAAAACTTTGGCCAGTTGGTGATGGATATTTGCTTGCTCAGTTTTTAAAGTTAAAAGATTCTTTAGAGAAAGAGGGACTTTTCTTACCTTCAAACAAGCGGTCAATACCAGATTTTCCTCAAAAAGTAGCAATTATTTCAGCAAAAAACGGTGCCGCACTACAAGATTTTATAACAGTGTTTTCAAGACGATCATATTTTCAAAATTTACTACTTATTAATTCTTTGGTGCAAGGTGATCGTGCTCCTGATAGCGTTATTGAGTCCTTGAAGTTGATTTTAGAGTATAACAAAAAATCTACTGATAGTGTTGTTGAAGTTGTTGTGATTGCCAGAGGTGGAGGCAGTATGGAGGACCTTTGGGCATTTAATAGCGAAGCACTTATTCGATATGTTGCTACTTATCCAATTCCTGTAATCAGTGCAATCGGTCATCAGACAGATTTTACACTTTTAGATTTTGTATCAGATTTAAGAGCAGAGACTCCTACTGCTGCTGCAGAACTTTTAACAATAAAACAAATGGAATTAAAAAATAGACTGACATTTTTACACAGCTCTTTATTGCAGCGATCTCGGCAAATAATTATAAATCGAACGTTAAAGTTAAAATCATTATCTCCTAAAGTAATATTGATGATTTTAAAAAGAAGAGTGGAACAGGCAATTTTTAAAGCAGATGATTTATCTATGCAAGCACAAAGATTAATTGTAAATAAGCTGGATTCTTTTGTTAATCGTTTAGAGCAAAGTAGAATTGTTTTAGATGTTTTAAATCCAAACGCGGTATTAGAACGTGGTTTTTCTATTGTAACCGATTCGAAAAATAAGGTAGTATCATTAAAAGAAAAAATGGAGCGTTACACCACATCTGAAATTTTTAATATCAAATTTTTAGATGGAGTAACTAAAGTACAAAAAAATAGAGAGAATGAATAAATCAATAAATGATAATTATATACCATTTTATGCTTATCAAGATGTATCAGGCGGCCCTGCTTTTTTATATTTTGAAGATAATGTAAAAGATTTACCTATAAAAATTATAAAAACATCTAAGTGTTACAAAGGAACAAGTGTCATACCTGCAATTCATTTTTTAACTGCTAATACAAACTACACTGTTAAAAAAAAGAGAGATTGGAAAATTGTATTTCAGAATACAACAGGGCCAAGATTTGATATAGAAAAAAGAGAAGTGTTTGTTCCTGAAAATAGTTGGGCATCTGTAATAGACGCAACTCAGTTTGTAATTAAAGAAATAGAAAAAGAATTTATAAAAGATTCTATTTCTTTAAGCTATAATTTTATAAAAGATATAGATTTTTCCAGTGTTCGACCCGATCAGGTATTAGGAATAAATGAGATAGTTTTAAAAAGCGAGTCTGAGGCATCGCTACTTGATTTGTTAAATAAACATTCTCTTCTAAGTGATAATAAAATTAAACTAATCAATGTTCTAAAACAAAATTTTTTATTATGGCATTTTGAATATAGTCATATATCTAAATACTATGTATTTGAAAATTATCATAACGAAGAATCGGTCTTAGTATTTTTAAAAGATATAAACAGTGGGCCCCCTTTCCCGTCTACAATCCTATATGTTGTTTTAAGTACAATTAAAAGAGTAAGACTAAAAACAAATAGTGATCATTTATTAATGATTTATGAGATGGTGTTAAAAAAAATTCCACTGCCTTTGATTTTGGTTGATTTTTCTGGAGAGCTTGTATTTTGTAATGATAAGTTTATGGAGATCGGTTTGCTCCCTGCTCATTTAAAAAAAATGGAGCATGCTGATGTTTGTGAAAAAGATAATCGCTTGTATCTTGTTTGGAAGAGTGAATTTATCTCTCAGGGGGCAAAGTATTTTATCTATGTTTTACCTGCAGAGATAAATAGTGAGCTTTTAGATGTAAATGGGCAATCCTTTCAGGCATTAGGCATTATTTCTAGTTCTTTGGCGCATGAGTTAAATAATCCTCTTGGTGGAATTATTATGTCTCTTGCCGTCTTAAAAATGGATCTTTTACCTGACAATCCTCTATTAAAAGAACTAGAGGCGATACAGGATGCCGCCGATCGAGCAAAGCAGCTCGTGGAATTGTTTTTAGGTCTCTCTAAGAATATGTCATCACACAATGGTCCATTTGGAGTAAAAGAGTGCTTGCATCAAGCATTGTATCTTTTAAGATTTCGAATGATGGAATCACACGTAAAATTAAATTTAAGTATAAAAATAATAAACGGTGATACTTTTTATGGAACAAACTATTCTGTTATTACAATTATTTTATATTTGATTCTAAATGAGTTGATTACATCTTACGCTCATTGGCGTTTAATAGATGCAGATCGTTTTACAAATAAAGAGATTGATTGTATCGCAGAGCTTTCAGAAAATAGTATTAGAATTCTACCCAAGAGTTTATTACCACAAAGTAGTAATTATGAAAAAATAAAACTATTAAAACACTTGTTACAAGAAGAGAAAATTAGTTTTATGATTCAAAGTAATGGGGCTTTTGTATTAACAAGAATTACTAGCTAAAATAAATCGGAGTATTCTTATGTTTCCACACTATAAAGATAAACAAAGCTTGCAAGCATTTGTTACTCCTGAAAAATATATAGAATATTTAAAAAGTAAGAAAAAAATTAACGACGATTTTCCTAAAGATATTATTATTGCTTATCATTCATCTGTATTAGATTACGTCAAAAAAAAATATGTAGTAAGTCATAATGGATTTTTAAATGTTATTCGTATTGAAAATAAAAAGATAGGTATTGTTGATTCAAAAATTGGGGCACCGGCCTTGGCCGTTTTACTAGAAGAATTGATTGTGCTTGGAGCAAGTCGATTTATTTCTGTTGGTCTTGCAGGATCTTTAAGTGAAAAGGCCACGATTGGATCTTGGATACTTGCAGATAGGGCCATAAGGGATGAGGGAACCTCTTGGCACTATTTAGATAAAGAAGTTATTGTTTATCCTGATGGAGATTTGACAAAGAAATTATTAAGTTATTTTGCTTTGGATAAAAAAAATATTTTAGTTGGTGGAACTTGGACAACTGATGCACCTTATAGAGAAACAAAAGAAGAAATTAATAGATATCAGTCTCAAGGCTTTTTAACTGTAGAAATGGAAGCCTCGCTACTATTTACACTGGGTCATATCAAGAATATATCAACGGCCGCGCTTTTTGTTATAAGTGACGGACTTTATACGCAGACATGGAATCCTGCTTTTTTTTCAAATAAAGTGAATTTGAATGAGCTTGTAGATTCTATAATTGGTTTTTATAAAGAAATATGATCTTTGAATTAATTGACTACTTAACAACAAGCTTTTCGCCTACCGCAAAAAAACTCAAACACAGGTTAGAATTTATTGCAATTTTATCTCGAGCAAGAAGACTAAAAAGTGAGTGGAAACCTCATTACCTAAATTGTCATAGATTTATTATTGAGCATGCAAAAAAAAGTAACAAAAAAGAGACTGTTTTAGTTTTTGGTGCAGGTCATTTAGGAGATCTACCAATTAGTTTTTTAGCAAAAAATTTTAAGAAAGTTATTTTAACCGATATTGCCTTTGGTCTAAAAACAAGAATTACTTCTTGGTACTATGGAAATATTGAACTTTATATGCATGATGTAACAGAAAATTTGGATGCTTTTTTTGATTATCACCAGAGTCTTGGCCCAAAATCTAGATTTGAATTAAAAAATCCAAAGAGATTCTTAAATGATAATCACATATCTTTTGTTATATCTTCTAATTTGCTTTCTCAGATTCCTCTCGTGTTTTCCAACTATTTTAATCAAGAAAAGTGCGATGAATTGTTTTGTGCGCAGCTTATTAATTCACATCTAAATTACCTAAATTCATTTAAGGTCCCCCATGTTTTAATTACAGATAGATATTGGGACCAATATAGCATTGATGGCGAGCTTATAAATAGAGAAGATGCTCTTTGTGGAGTAAACTCTTTAGATGCAATTTTAGATAAGGAATCTTGGGATTGGAAAATTGCCCCAAGAAAAGAAGTTGATTTGCAGTTTGAATATTCACATCATGTTTATGCGATATATTGCTCGAAACTTTAGAGATGCAATTTCCTCCATATCCTTTTTTTTGTAATTTGGAGTATTATATATCGATCGTGGTATATTTTTTTAGAGGTGTTATGATTCAAAATATTATTAATGTATTTAGTTTACAGCAGATTATATCGGTATCTTTGATTTTATTTGCGGTAATAGACATCATTGGCTCTATACCAATAATTTTAAAATTAGAAAAAAAGAGAGGGAAGATAAAGCCTGCTAGAGCAGCAATCTATGCAACATTTATAATGCTTTTATTTCTTTTTATCGGACACTTGATTTTGCAATTTTTTAATTTAGACATCGAATCATTTTCTATTGCGGGTGCCATAATTTTATTTTTGATTGGAATGGAGATGATTTTAAATATTGAGATATTTAAAAGCAGCACAGATGGAGAAGACGGAACGATTGTCCCTCTTGTATTCCCGTTAATCGCAGGTCCTGGAACAATGACTACTTTAATTTCTCTAGGTGCAGAATTTCATAAGCTAAACATCGTTATTGGTGTTTTATTTAATATGATTTTTGTTTTTATGGTTTTAAAATATTCAGATAAAATTGCTAAACTCCTCGGGCCAACAGGTGCAAATATTTTACATAAAGTTTTTGGTTTAATACTCCTTGCAATGTCTATAAAACTTTTTAAAAATCAAATACAGTTTTAAAGAATCTTTTTTAGGTGAGACATGGAATCAGAATTAACAAAAAGTAGCAATAGATTAATCTCTTTACAGGCCGTGTTGTTTTTTGTTGCCTTGCTTTATCCTTTATGGGTAATTATTCCAGGACTAACAGATCCTTTGGCCGATGACCCGATTATTGGCCGTTTAAGTGTCTCTTTTTTAATGATGACATTGCTACTTATAACTATAAAAAAAAATGTTGCCTTAAAGTATTTTGAGTCTATAAAATTTTTGGCCATTTGTATTTTTAGTATTCACTATTTTTATATATTTTTGATTAATCATAAGTTTTCAAATTATATGGCCGGTAGTTTTATTGTTATTATGTCATGTGTTGTTCCGCTTCTTTATTCTAGCGCCAGATCTTTTATCGTTTATTGTATGTTAATTTTAATTATGGGATTAATGACTTTTAAGTTTCCTGATATGGCAATTCCTCCAATGATTTATTTTGGATGTGTTGTAACTTTCGTGATTATTTCATCTATTTTTTATTATTTAAATCAAAACAACTTAAAGAGTATTTTAAAAAGTGAAAAAATGGCAAGATCCATAATAGAGCAGGCCCAAGAAGGAATTATATTAGTTAATGAAAATACAGGAAGAATACAGTATATAAATCAAAGCATGTTAATCATTCTGGGTTTAAGCGAATCAGACGTTATAAGTAAAAAGTTAGATGAATTATTTAATAAGAAAACATTTGAGCGAGAGTTTGAATTTGTGAGCTTTACGGGAGTAAGCAAGTTTGTAACGATAAATTTTACAAAAATCTTAGTTGGGCATGATCGTTTCCTCGTTTATTTTTTTCATGATATGACCAAAGAGATAATATATGCTAAAGAAAAAAGAAAAATTGAAAAGGATTTTCAACAAAACGCTCGATTTTTAACCATTGGTTTTTTGGCACAAGGGGTTATTGATGAAATCATAACACCGGTATCTTCATTGCAAGAAAAAACAAAAGAGTTAATCCATGAGTTAAACGCCTGTGCATCTGAGAGTAAAAAAGAATTACCCGTAAAAGCTTCTAATGCAATGGAGCAAATTATAAGTGACTCTTTACGTATTTCTCAGGTTTTAGATATTTTAAAAAAACATACGAGTAAAGCAGAAGATAAACTAGAAAATATTTGCATTGGTGAAATTGTCGAAAATGTTATTTATTCAATGAAGGAGAAGTATAAAGATTTTAATTTAGAAATTAAAGGATCAAGGCATGTTGACCACAAGTTAACTGTTTGTGCAGAAAAAAAATCTTTAGAGAGTGTCTTTAGTATTATTATTGATAATGCTATCGAGGCGACACTATCGTATGGTAATTTAGCAATAGACGTTTCTATTAAGTCTATTGAAGATAAAAAATGTATAATTACGGTACGAGATTATGGCGAAGGAATTTTACCTGAAAATCAAAGCAGGATTTTTGCACCATTTTTTTCTACGAAAAAAGAAGATGGTAAAGCAAGTTCTAATCTTTCAATTGCCTACTCGATTATTAAAGGTATAAATGGAGAGATAGTATTTGAAACGATAAAAAAACAGGGAACATCATTTCATGTAACACTCCCTGTTTCTTCATCAAATTTTAATTTTTATAAAGATGCCTGATTTATAGAGTCTACGACTACAAAATCGAATTTAGAAATCCCACAAATTGGACATGTCCAATCATCTGGGATATCTTCCCATTTTGTTCCTGGCGGAATGCCTCCGTCTGGGTCTCCTATCTTTGAGTCATAAATATATCCACAAGCTTCGCATAACATTTTATCCATAAAACACCCTCCCTGTAATTGGTATTATTTGTTCTATGATTATGTTATCGAAGATTTTTGCCAATAAGTATAATTGATAAAGATTATTAGACTCATAGCTACTTTCAATAGACACTAGGAAAATAATTTGCTTATTCGAGATTTAATGGCCTCACTATTAAAAGGTTTAAGCAGGTAACCAGAAATCCCAAGCTCTATTGATTTTTTGACAGTCTCTTCATCGGCACAACCGGTAAGCATTAAAATTTTAATTTCTTTATCGATATCTCTTATATTTGAAATAAATTCATATCCATTCATCCTAGGCATAGAGACATCACAAATAATTAAATCGTAATCAGTTTTTCGATATTTTTGCAATGCCATAACTCCTTCGGCAGCTTCGTGAACAATATGACCCAAATCCTCTAGCTCATCTTTAAGTAATGTTCTAATTCCATCTTCATCATCGACAATTAAAATTCGTAGTTGACTCATAAAAATATAAACCTTGTTTTATTTTGCTTTAGATTATAACAAGATTTTGTAAAAAATAATTATATATTTTTATTTGGGAAAAATTCTCCACTCGAAGAAAAATTGATATTGCCATTTGGAAAATCCAGATTGCTTAAATTAGTAATTTCTTTTATTGCGAGTTGCTCGTTATCAATAACTAGCTTTGTCACTCGTTTTTTATCTTTGGTTATATAAAACTGCTTTGTTGGTATAATTTTCCCTTTTATAAAGCTTTTATTCTCATCAAAACTTAATTCTAAAATTACTCCCATGTTTGAAGGGTGACTTATTTTCATTTTTGAGTAGGTTGCAAAATTACCAAGAGAGTAGGCGATTAATTTATTTTTATAGATCTCCATTCCTCTTAAAACATGCGGCCCATGTCCGATGACGGCATCCGCTCCAGCATCAATAGCACTTCTTGAGAATTTTCTTAAATCTCCGCGATCTTCTCCACAATAGTACTCTCGACCATCAGGAGTCCTACAAAACGTTGCTCCTTCTCCTCCTCCATGAAAGGTCACAATAACTAAGTCATGACTTTTTTTTGCGTTAGTAATAATAGACTTTACCTCTTGTTCTTTGTTGAATGATAGTAGTAACCCATAAGATGATGCCGCATGAAAACCAATCAAAGCAAGCCTAGTGTTTTTTATGACGGTTGATACAATTGCTGTTTCTGGTGTTGATTTTGTATTCTCTTTCACTCCGGTGAATAAAATTTTATTATCTAAAAGAGTTGTTTTTGTTTCATCTGCACAAATTTTTCCATAGTCAAAAATATGATTATTTGCAAGATTAACAGCATCGATCCCTGCACTTACAAGATAATTAACAAAAGATGTTGGTGTTCTAAATGCGTGACAATTTTTGCTACCGTTTTTGCATTTTGGACTTTTAATATTTTGATCACAAAGAGGGCCTTCGAGATTTAAAAACGTAAAATCTGCATCTAGTAGTTCATCCTCTACTTCATACAATGGATTGTGATCTGGATATTGGCCACTTGGAGCATCACCCATCATCGTATCTCCTGCGGCCCTTATTGTGAAAAATGCGCTCTGGGCAAACGCAGGCATAGACAAAAGAAGTGATACGAAAATTAATTTTTTTAATTGTGTAACCATTTGAACCTCGACAATAGTGTTTATGATAGGATGACATAAAGTATGACTGTTGTGAGGTTTTTGAAAAAAATTACACTGGCCGTCTAGAAATTATACATTTTTTGCTAATATTTTTCCCAGTGCACTTTTGCTTGATTATATCGATTTCTTGTTGGAATTTTTTCTGCAGGATAACCTAGCGATATTACAGAAACAGGTATTATGTTGTCAGGAAGATCAAACTTTTCTTTTACAAATTGACCTCTTGCCTCTCTAGGATGAATACCAACCCAGCAACTACCAATACCAAGCGATGTTGCAGCAAGAAGAATGTTTTCTATTGCTGCTGAACAATCTTGCAGTAGATAACTTAATTGATTATCGTGCGCAAGTGAGAGATCTCCCAAAACAATAATTGCAGCTTGTGCATGTTCAAGCATCTTGCCATTTGGCATCGCAGGAAGTAGATCTTTTATTGTTTGATTATTTTTTAATACGAGAAAATGCCATGGATCTTTTGCAACAGCTGATGGGGCGTTCATCCCTGCTTGTAATAGCAGCTCAATTGTTTCTTGAGAAATTTCTTGATTTGTATATTTTCTTATTGATCGACGTTTAAGAATTGTTTCTATTGTGTGGTTCATTTTAAGACTCCGATGAGAAAAAATATAACTAAGAAAATTATGTCATATGGGTCCCAATGTGTTAAGGTCTTTAATTATAAAAAATTAGAAGGATTGGATTTAGTATTGAAAAAAATAAAATACGATTTTACTGCGCTATATAATACACACACAAAGATTGATGATTTAAAAAAATGTATTTCAGATCGAGATTTTTTTGAGTGTCCACATAATATTACACCGCAAGAACAATCAAAAAGAATAGATAGAATTATTGGTTTTAAAATTCCAAAAATTGAAAGTTTGCTTCTTCAAAAAAATGCGGCCTATTATAAAAAATTGACAAGAGTTGTTTTAAAAGAAGAGTCTCAAAAAAGTCAAACATGGATAGGGCTTCATCCACAAGTATTGCTTACACCATATTCAGAAATTCTAGAGTTTATTGATATTATAAAAACATTTGGCCCAGAAACTTTAATAGATCTAGGAAGTGCGTATGGACGAATGGGGTTTGTTCTTAATTCGATTTTACCTGAAGTGAAGTTTTTGGGATTAGAGCTTTTATCAGAGCGTGTAAAAGAGGCAAATCGAATGTATGAGCGTTTTGGTCTAGTTAATGGGCAAGTACTACAGGCCGATATTTTAGATGATGATTTTATAATTCCAGAAGCCGATGTTTATTTTATCTATGATTTTAGCAATATGCTTGATTTAAGAAAGTTATTGCGAATTTTATCAATGCGAATTAAAACCGACCAATTTTTACTTGTTGCAAGAGGTGAGGGGTGTAACTCTTTAATTCAGTATCGATTCCCAGAATTTTGGTGTGCTAATGGAGTGATTAAACGAGATAAGTTTTGTGTGTATTCATCGCAAAGAGCTTTATCGGCATAAAATGGCCGCCTGTTTTTTAGAAGTTTTTTTGTTATCCTATTTGTAGTACTTAAGAGGTATAAATGGATAATCAAGATAGATTTAATTTTGAGTGTGTAAAAAAATTTGGTAATAGAACTAGCTCTTTTATCACTCTTTATCCAGAGTTTTCAGATATCAAGCTAAAAAATGGCCATGCAAGAGGTGTTGTAAAAAAGAATAAATTAATTATGGCATCAGAACCTCAATGCAAAGAAGAGTTAAGAGCCGAAGAGCTTCAAAGGCTTGCCAAAGAGAGATCTGTTTGCATTTTTCCTGTAAGTAAAAAATTGTCGGATCATCTTTTAGAAAAAAAATTCACTACTTTTCAAATAGGTAGTGAACCTATCTTTTTACTACAAGAGTATTTTAAAACAGAGCCATTAGAGTTTTTGCCTCTTGCAAGAAGTTTAAAAAAACGAGGTGCTGAAGTCATCTCTGTTTTACCAGAAGAAATTGAAATATATGGCAAAGAGTTACAAAGATTGTTTAAAGAGTGGAAGGATAAAAAAAAGATCTCTCTTTCTTTTTTAAATCAAGTCGATCCATTTTTTAAATCAGAACATAAACGTTTTTTTATTTTAAAATTAAGAAATAAAATAACGGCCTTTATGTCGGCCGTTCCATTTTTTTATGGCGGAGAAATTCTTGGATATTATTTAAACGATATAATTCGTGCAAAAACTGCTAGGTCTGGAAGTTCTGAGCTTTTGATTATTGAAGGTATGAGGATATTAAAAGAGGAAGGTTTTTTGGAAGTGCGTCTAGGGATGGCCCCTCTTGCAAACATTAAGTCACAAGATTTTAAAAGTATGATAATGCGAATCGTTTTTAATAATTTTCATACAGGCTATAACTTTTTAGGGCTTTATAATTTTAAAAACAAACTGAATCCGTCTCGATGGGATGATTTATATTTAGCATCGTCAGAAAAAAGTATTTTAAAAAATTTAAAATCTATTTTTGATGCTCATTTTCCAAAGGGTTTTTTATTCTTAATGCAATTTCTCATCGCTCTAAAAGCAAAAGATCAGTTACGTTTTAGGCCTGAAGTGAAAAAATATTTGCAAATTAACTCTGGACAAGAGCTATATATAAAAACGCTAAAAGAGTTTTTTTTAGCAACAAAATGGACTCATTGTTTTGTTTTTTCGTTTATAACGCTTCACCTTTTAAAAGTTTCTACCGACTTTGCTTTAACACTTTTTGGACTTAGTGCTTATGTTCCAGGCAATGTGACTCCTCTTGGACTTATTTTTTCTCCATTTTTTCATAATGATTATTTTCATTTATTTGGTGATCAACTCTCTTTTTATATAAGTGGAGTTATGCTTGAAAGAATATTGGGGGCAAAAAGATTTTTAATTTTAGTTGCAGTAGGACTGTTTCTATCAAATCCTGTAACGCATGCGATTTGCTACCCAGTGTTAAAATTTTTTCCAAACCTATACGAGAATAATTTTTTAGCAGAAAGAGATGTTGGTTCTAGTAATGCAATTTTTACGCTCATCGGGGCCTTGGGCATTTTATTTGTAAAAAATAATTGGCTGTTTGTTCCATTTATTTTGTATGCAGTTTTTATTGCTTTTTCATTACAGAGTTTTTTGGCAATTCATCATTTAACTGCCATTTTTATGGGATATGTTTTAATGAGATATTGGATTTACTCTAGTCGCTAATCTTTTGAGGCAGGAATTCTTTTTGTGTCTTTTATAATCAACTTATTTTTTAACTCTTCTGGTGCATCTTGTATCAGATCTTGAAGTTCTTTGTATTTTGAAAAATTGGCTTGTACTTTATCTAATTTCGGAATATAAGTTAAAAACAAATCGAGAGTTTCAAAATCTTTTTTTTGTAGTGGTATTACGAGTAGTGCTTTAATACTTGAGCATTGTAACTCCGAAGGATTTATTCCACCATCTAGAAAAAATTTCATCAACTCCGTTTTCTTTGTTTCTGCGGCCACCTTAAGTACATGATCTCCGTTTACGCATAATCTATTGATGTTTGTTTTTTTTAATGCCTCTTTGAAATAGGCAATGTCGTTATTTTCTACAGCACTGATAATTTCATTTTCTCTCGGGTTTATGTATGAAAAATATATAACAAAAACTGAAAGAGGCACTAGTGCAAGTTTTTTCCAAGGAAATGTTTGTTTATTCAACGAGTCTATATATTGACACCGTTTCTCTATTGTTGGATGTGCGATTAATGGTATAAAATATGAAAAAAGATTTGGGTATTTTTTTGAAATAGAAAGAGTCTCTGCCAATGTATTAAGTACCTTTTTTTGCGCAGAAGGATTGGCCTTAAAAATAATACAAGCATCAACATCGGCCTCAATTTCTTGAAGTTTTCGATAATATGAAAAGATTATAAATACTATAGGTATTGTGGTTATGGACTGTAGCACGAAGTATGTTCTAAAACTTAAAAAGAACAGATAAAATGACAAAAATGAAAATAGAATTGAATAACCAAACACAAATAAAATAAAGACAAACATTCCCTTAAGAATATGGAATCGTTTAACGTGTACTAATTCATGTGCGATTACTGCATGCACTTCTTCTGGTGTATGTTTTTTTAGAAGGCCTCGAGAAATCATAATAAAGGAAGATAAAAAAGGCAGTCTTATAATGCCAGAAGCAAAGGCGTTTGGACTGCCATCATCACTTCCATAAAGATAAATCGTTGGTGTTTTCATTTTTGCATTATTGCATATTTGATGAATCATTTGAAAAAGCTCATCACTAGGCAATAGTTTTTTTGCATTAAAAGCATACTTCATTACAAATTTAATTATAAGAAACATCGATGCAATAAATGGGAAAATTTTTACGGAAATAGGGTATGCCAACTCTACAAAAGCGTATTGTAATAAGAAAAGACAAACAATTCCAATACATACAAATAGTATAGCTTTGTTTTCCATCGGTTTTGGTGTTACTTCTGGTTTTTGATAGTACTGTCTTGATTTTTTTAAAATAATATAGACGCTACCAAGAAAAAGAGTAATGGGAAGAAAGTTCGACAAATCATCCATAAGGTTTTGGTCGAGAACAACCACTGTTGTAAGGAACGATTGTAAAAAGAGATATACATATGCGATATTCATAACTCTTTGGTATTCATCATTCATCTCATCTTTTGTTGTTGGTTTGTAGGCGGTTTTGCTCGGCCAGCGATATATAAGTGCCATTGCAATTGCAAAAGTAAAAAAAAATACAATAGTAAAAGTATAAATATTCATATTTAATCAACTCCTGATTTTTTCCATATCGTCAAATTTTAAGAAAACTTGAGTAAAAAGATTGGGATTTTGTGAGTCCAAATCTCATATCGCTAACATTGATGATGTAATCTATGGGATTATCTATCTTTTGCTAAATTTGGTTTTATCTGGAATTTTATTAAACTACGTGCATAGAAATAAAAAAGCCACCCCGAAGGATGGCTTTAATATAAATTTGGCACTCCCAGATAGATGATTTTATAAATGCGTGTTGTGATTATCGGCGTGCTATGTGATTTTATTTGTTGAATACACTGTTTATCAGTTTTTCTGAATGAGGCGGCGATAAACAGGATGTTTTGTATGCCGCCGTGCCTAGGATAGGCGTAAAGTCGGCAATAGCATCGCTGTATTTCCATTCTCATTTCTGCTTGAATGCAATATGTTTGTGGTATAAATTCTAATATATATAGTTTTAATAATCATAAAAAAGGAGATATGCTGTTATGAAATTTTTTTTAACTTGTTGTCTGTTTTTGTCTGTGGCCCATGCAGGTCAAATTATTTATAAATCTCCTATGTATGTAAACTTCACGTTGCTGCAGGGAACTGGTGTAACGGCAGAAGCGGCAGAAAAAGATGCATTGTCGGCCTTGCCTAAAGGTTGGACAACTGATTCAAGAAACTCTCTTGTATTCTCTTGCACGTCGGGCAGTGGAGTAATTGAAACAGATAATGAAATTAAGTGCGATACTGCAATTACTGGTAATAGATTACTTGTTACAGTACCAATTGTGAAAAAATAATCTGCTTATAATTGTTGTGCTTGATTGAAGATTGAAAAAATGTTGCTTAACCTTCAAATAAAAATGGCCAACTTGTGTTGACCTTTCTTGTCTCTGGCACATGCAAGTAAATGATTTTATAAAATAATGAGTTACTCTTGAGTCACTTGACCTTCTATTGAGCGATTCGAGGATAACAGCAAGTCAGGGAGCTATAATTGCAATATTGATAATTGTACAAAAATGGTAAAGACAAAATCTTAATGAAGCAGATAGTAAAATACCAATTGGCCAATTAATAAAAATATTACCTTGCCCCAGAAGAAATTTTTATTATCTTATTAATTCTATAAATCAGAATGGATTGCAAGGAATCATGAGAAAAAAGAAATGTTAACCTTTTGAAAATCCTTTTCTTCCTCCGTTTCCCTCTGGAAGGCGACCAAATTTGTTATACCAAAGGTAAAGGCAGTGATATTCTAAATAAGTTATTATTCCCATCTTTTTTAAATCCTTTGGATTTTTATCGCGGCCATTAATTTTCCCAAAAGGTGTCGTAAAAGAAACGTAAAGTCGTTTACCATTCCAACCTTTTTTCGAAGTGTATTTGCCATACATTTTCAATAATCTAGAAGACATTCCTTGATTTGAGATTCCTGATTGTAAATTACTATAATGCTTCCTAAGCCTGTGTCTTACGCCAGTTGTAGACATACCGATGTAAACAATATCTTTATCTGTAATTATGGCAGCCGGTGAAGAGATTGTGGAACTGATCTTTTTAAGAGATATTAAATAAACGCCGGGGTAATAGCGATATCCTGAGTCTGAGATATAGTAATCCTCAATGGGTATCCATTTTGAAAACTTTAATTTTGGAATAATGATTTTTGTCATAATCTTGGGCCACGACCTGCTTTATTCTTCTTTATTTAAACCAATCTTTTTCCTCTTATGGGGAAGTATCGGCGTTTCGGCTTCCAATTTGTCTAATCTTTCAAACACTATTCTAAATAACTGATTAGTTCCCTTTTCCAACTGGAGTAATCGTTGGGCCAACGTTTCGTCAGCAGCAAGAATGTTTCTTATCTTATTAAAAATTCTCATGATGGAAATATTAACCTGAATAGCGTTTTTACTTGTGAGAACACTAGAAAGCATAGCTACGCCGTTTTCAGTAAAAACAAAAGGAAGCGTTCTCCTGCCTCCACGCACGTTTGCTCTGCCAATTTGGCATTTCAAAGTCTCATATTCGCTAGCAGAAAGTTGAAACATAAAATCTTTAGGAAATCTGTCAGTATTTCGTTTAACCTGTCTATTTAATGCTCCTGTTTCAACGTCGTAAAGTGTAGCTAAATCACTATCTAGCATAACTTTTTGTCCTCTAATAATAAAAATCATTTTCTCAATTCTTGCAGGGGTAATATTCATCATGTCCTCAAATTAGTAATGTTTGCTATGTCATTTTTGCATAGCAAACGCACTATGTCAGTAATTTCAAGTCCAGTGTCATAGAAATCATTCATCGCTTGCGATTAGTAAAGTAACAGCAAGTCAAATTGCTCGCCTTTAATGATAATGTTTCGTAAGATTTTGCATCATCTATTCCCCAAATAACAATTCGGTACTCCTTTTCAATAGAATGTTTATGTTTTTTGAAAAACGCAGCGCACACAAGCAAATCTCGAATCATCAGACAAATGACCATCTTCATGTTTTCATCGTAACTACCGTTTTTTTGCCATTTTTCCAAACTTGTGTGTACAACATCTGAGTGGCCATAAATAATACGACGAACTTGCTTTCTGAATTTAGTTTCAGCATAAAGCACTGGCCCAGCAACAAAAGGAAGAGAATCAAAATCTTTAATGTTGAAGTTAAAATCAAGTCGCTTTCCCCTGCAATTATCAGCATATTTTTTCCAAAGGTGTCGATTATCTTGGACTGTAAAACTTCCCATAAAGTATATTGTGTTTGGATTATTTTTTTCTTCATGAAACCATTTGAAGAATTTGTCCCAAAGAATGTTTGCTTTATTGTGATTCTCAAGCCTTTGAATTTGAGAGATAACAGACTCAATGGTATTAAGGCCATAACGAAACTCAAATACATCATTTGACTTGTCATATTTCGACAAATGAAATTCTTTGTTGGTAATTATTTTTTTTGAATTATCGGTTTTGGTGTAATGGAATAAGTGTGATGGAAAGGGCCTTTGATGTTTTTTTATAAAAATTGAATCATAGAGGCTGGCGGCTTCAATTGGCATATTTAAACTCCAAGGTTTAATATAATTGGGTTGTGATCACTTAGTTTTTTCCAATATAAAATTAAAAAGCTATTTGAAATTATCTCAAATAGCCTCTTTTGTATCTGGCACATGCAAATAAATGATTTTATAAAATGAGTGTTGTGAATGTCTGTTGAGCATCTAGCCATTTTTTATGTTGGTTGAGGAGTTGAAAATGTTACGTCTTGTTCTTTTGGAAATATTCTTACTTCCCATTGTTCCATATTAATTAAGATATACAAACCAAACTGATATTTAAACTCTTTAATCGCTGCATTTATTTTATCAATATCGTGTTCTTTTAGTTTGTCGGTTTCGTTTTCTTCTATCTTTACTTCGATATACATCACATTATCTTCATTTGAGCCTCTTTTGTGGACTATAATGTCTGGATAAACTGTTTTTGCAACAAGATCATCTGAATTCGTGCAGTCTGTTTTTAAATTTAATCGTTTAACTTCTTCTCCGTTACGGCTGTATTCACAGTCTATATCTAAATTGTCTAGATTGTTGTCTTGCAAAGCCTCTGCCAGACAATTTGCTATCGCATGAGTAATGCTACGCTCGCTTGAACATACTTTTAAAAGATGAGCGTGTTTTTGATTAAAGATGCGATGTGCTTGTCTTAAAATTTGTATAAGGCTCTGTTCTTGTAATATTTGCATCCAGTTATTCCTTTTTGTTTGAATAAAAATTTTTATAAATCTATTATAGCGAAATATTATATTATAAAAATGCTAATAGAGAATCACTTTTGCTTGTAGTTAATTTTTATTACTAATCAGTAAAGAAATTATTTAGCGATCAAGCAAAAATTTTATTCTTGCTTGATGATATTCATATATTATTTTTAAAAAAATAGGATCTACGACAAAAGGACAAGACTCATCCAATACCTCAATGTTTTTTGTTATTTGGATATTAGTTTTGTCAAATGATGCTAACGCTTTTTTGCATTCGGGATTTTGCTATGTCAATGTTTTGCAGTTTTCTTTAGTCAAAAGCATTAAACTCGTTATTTGTTTTATAAAATCTAGATTGGCATAATATTTTTCTTTGCACTCCGGCCAAACGTTTTGAGAATAGCCATGTGCTAGACATTTTCTTATATTTTTTGCTCGAATTTTTCCGGAAAAATGAAACCAGTCTCCATCTCCTAATTTACCAAGTTCTTGTTCAATCTTTACAATATCATCATGTTTTATTGCACCAATGGTTAACGGGATTCTTATTCCCATACAATCGGCTTCTTGTTCCTGAATTATATCTACGGTTTTTTCTGTAAAAAGATGGCCCAGCATATGGTGTCCACACTCGTGCCAATATGCAAAAGCTTGAAATGGTTTTGAAAAATTATTCATTTCTTTTGGGTTTAGAGAAATTAATCTGGAGTCGTTTTTCATTATTGCTGCAATAGGAATAATGTTGTTTTGAATCGTTGGGATTGGTCTTCCAAAATGATCTAGGCACCCTGATAAAGTATTAGAATAAATATCTATACTTATAAAAATGCTACAGCAAATAAAAAAGATTTTTTTTAGCATTTTTTTATACCCTTTTTGTTATGTGAAAAAGGTTTCTCATTTATAAAAATCTTTTTTCATTTAAAAGATATCCCTATATGTGTTACTTTTTTAGTTTTGCGTTAATGATTTGATACAATTCAGAATCTCCACCTTTTTGTACTATTGACATTAAAGTTGTGTTTGTTAATGGCAATGGACTTTGATTAACTTCTGCACCTTGATCGATAAATCTAGAAACTAATTTATAAAAATCTTTTTTATCAGACTTTAGTCTCCAAGATTGATAAACAATGTGAAACAAAATTGGAGCATATGAAGTGTAGTAGCCGTATTTCTCATCAATATACAATTCAATAAGACCAGCAACATAACTGTTTGGGTCTAGGTCATGATCTAATAAATAATTCATTCTACTAATAATTTGTTTTGGAGTAAGATTTGCAGAATTAATAAGGGATTTTGCGGAACAATCAACTATTTTTTTTGTTGGTTTGTTTTTTAAATAGATTGTAAAAACGTAATTAAATATATCATCATTTTCTGTAGCTGCAGAGAATTCACAATCTTCTTCGATATTATCAATATATTTTTTTCTTGTGGTTCTTATTTTACCTCCATGTTCTATTAATTTTTCTAATACTTCTTGATAGTCTTTAACATTTCGGCTGTAAGATAATAAAGAAAAAATTACGCAACTCTCGGATTTTTCGTTTTGCTCACAATAATTTGGATCTGCTCCTTTAGATAATAGTAAAGTAACAACTTCAATAATTCGTACAGGGTCTAATGGAGAAACTTCCTTTAAAAGCATTTTATTTAAGGCTTTTTGATTGGATTTCATTCCTATTGATTCTTTACGGTTAAACCACGCACGCATAAAGTCAATATCACCATTAAAAGACATGACTTCATTGTTCCATGTTTTTTCAACTCGCATATTTATGGAATATTTTTTATATTCAATGATCGCAAAAAAAAATATGGGAATCAAAATTAAGGTTATAATTATAAGTTTTTTCTTCATGTGTCCTCCACAACATAATCAACTTTTTATTTGTCAAAGTTTTTTGGTGAAATAATCATATCTGACAAATAAAAAAAATAATTGTCTAAGTGCTCATATAAAATTCACCAGATATTCTTTATTGATCCTAATATGTTAAAAGCACTATCAAAAATTTGTCCGAAATCATTCACGCTCATTACTGTTTGTCCTGTCGTGTCTACAAAGCTATGGCCACCAACAGAGTTCTCAACCCATTTCCCAACAGCATCATGTTCCGTGTCGTATATTTCACCGTGATGATCAACGTAACCGCCAATTTCTCCAGAAGAGTTTATTATATTATTTGTGTTGTGATCAAAATGACCCGAGATGTTATGGTCTTGATCATAAATTACATCCGAATCGTCGATAGTCATGGACGTTGATCCATCTGGATCATCAATATCTATTACATTACTCATGCAGCCTCCTTTAGGAGATTTTTGATATAAGATTTTGCTTCAGAACTCATCTCTGTATTTTCTTGCATTTCGTTTTGATAAATAGATGTAATTAATTCTTTTACTTCTGGAGTATAATCTTTCTTATCTACTTTAATTAGTTGGTTGTGTAGTTGTTCAATGTCTAAATTTGTTTTACTTAATTCGGTCAGTGTTGATTGTAATATGCTGCAAGACTTGTGCATGCTAGTACAAATATACTTTATAACGTCTTCAATATATTGTTTCAATGTCTCTTCAGATTTAGTCCACGTTTCCGTCATTTTATCGTATTCTCTTAAATAAGCTTGCTGTAGTTGAATAAAAGCTTCTTCTTCTTTTTTATTTTTGCTCCAAGAGCTTGCAGCTTTGGCAATTCCTAAGAACGGATTTAAAACGCTTAGGCCAAAAATAACTGCTGAGTCAATTAATTGTTCTTTTTCTTTATTTCCAGAATTGCTTTGTTCTGGATGTATGCGATTAAAGTAATCAGCACATATTTTTTGTTGATTGGAGAATATACTTAAGGAACTATTAAAAGCGCCGGCCTTTAATTTTAGGTTGTGAATAATTTTTGCAGAATCGGTATTCGTCATGAGATATTTCTCAAACTGTAATTTTAAGTTTGGAAATGCAATAGTAAAATCATTGATGGAATGATTTACAAGGTCCTTTGAAAGATCGGCAATTGTAGAGTAGTAAGTTTCTATGTCAGGAACAATTGATAGAACATTGCTTTGCAGAAAAAAACGTGTTTTATCTAGAGATTCCTCCTCGCTGCATTTTTCAGAAAAATTTGGTAATTGACCTTCCCATACATAGAAAGGGTGATTACGAATGAATCTGGATAGCATTGCGATGTTTAGCTCATGACTCGCCTCAAGAACATGGATGCATTTTTTTGCATATTTTTGATTAGACTTTGGAACATTTGGCTTCTCACTCCGTTGTTGTTGTTGTTGTTGTTGTTGTTGTTGTGGAATATTTTCAATATAATTTGGATGCATGGTGTTTAGTTTTAGAAAATCTTTTTTTGCGTTTAGGCGCATATAAGCAATTATCGAAACTAATCCAATAATTACGGTCGTCATTACTGATATAATTATTACAGAAACCATCTTTTCCTCCATCATTATTGTTATTTCTTAGTTCTCGGCACTAATCTTTGTATCGTTATTTTTGCCACACCATCAAACAGCACTCCGCCATCTTCAAAGACTTCAGTTATTGTTGGCAGATCACGCTCATCATCAAGACCAGTGAGAATAAAAGAAAAAGAAACGCCAAAAAACTTGGCCAATCTTTTTACTGCAAGATGATCTTCAGGGGTTGCTCCTGCTAACCATCCGGATAACACGCTAGGAGCAATATCCACAGCAGATGAAACCTGTTTAAGTGTAAATTTTTTTTCAGACATCAACGACTTTAAGTTTTTGGCAAACGGTCGTTGCGCCCTTTTTTCTTGTCTTGTTTTTTTCATGTTCCTCCTTTCGGCTAGAAATTCTTAGTGCATTAATTAATTTCACACTTCCGAATTAGATCAGAAGTGTGAATTGATATTTCACCAAAAAATAACCACATGACGAGGGTTACATCATCATTGAGTTTTTTTGAGTAATAGGAATAACATTGTCTTTATGCTTGGAATTTTTTAATTGCCTTTCGTGCATCATTTTAAATGTCCGATTTACCATGTGGCCGCCGAGAGCAACTGCAGCACCATGGGCAAAGTTTGTACCAAAGATTTTAAAAAAACGTATGATGCTTTTTTTAATCATTTCGTGATTCTTTTTTTTTGAATTAATTGTTGTTGTTTTTTGTTCTTGCATAAAAATTTCTCCTTATAAGTTGATTGGTGATTTATTCACCCATACATGACTTATACCAATACAATCGATGATTCCTCAGACAAGACCCTAGGGAAAAATAAAAAACTTCTATATTTTGGAATAAGTCTAATAAAGAGCAATGATGCTTGTTTGGAAATATGGAGATGTTATGAATATAAAAAAAATAGAACTACATGAAAAAGTTTTAATGGCAGGACACTGCCTTATTGTTACTGGATCAGCCTTGTTGGCCTTTGGAAATTTATTATCTCTTTTGTCAGCAGGAACATTAACTTCAACACCATTAGATTTTTTTTCAGAGAACAAAAGCAATCCCGCAAGACCATACAACAATAACAACAATAACAATATCAACAACAAAACAAATTATTTTACAAATTAGGAGGTATGTAATGAGTCACGAACTGATAAAAGAGCGAGCAGAAGTTTTACACGATATTCTTGAACAATACATTGATAATTATGAAGATCATTTAAGTTATAACTTTTTGGATGCATTTAAGGCAACATTTGCACTTAAGCACCGAAGTATCTCATTGTATCGGCGTGCATTTCAGCAACAAGGTTTAGCTTTTGATATTTCTGCGGTTAATGAATGCTTTTTACAATTTGCACAATATCTACCTGGGCCCAGAGGATTAATGGATGAGGAAAAAGAAATACTAAGATACTTAAAAAATAACACATCAGCAGGAATTTCAATATGTACTGATACTAACAACAACTATAACAACTACAATAGGAATTTATTATGAATTTTTTACAAAATAAAAATGGTTCGGATAATAGACATTATCAACAACAGAGTGACTCAAAAAAGGCCTTTTTGCCTATAAAAGCAGTAGAAAAAGTTAAACAAATTGGTTCGGATAAAGATTTTTTAATCTTGCTACAGCATTATTTTGAAACAGAAGTGCTCGGATTATCAACATTAAGTATAAAGGCAAAACGAGAAGATTTACAAAAATTCCTAAATTTTTATTATCGCATTAATGGACATCTCAAAGCAGATGAGTGGATGGTGCGAGATACTAAGATGTTTATTGATGAATTAATCAAAAACAATTACGCATCATCAACAATAAATAGAGTCTTAGCAACAGTACGTTCTTTTGGACGCTGGGTGCGAGACGAAGGTATTATTTCACATGACCCAACAAAGAAAATTAAAGAATTACAACTTCCTGTTTGTAAACCAAAACGTATTGATGATTTGGCCTATCATCGCCTAATGAAGGCAGCAGAAGTTCGTATTGCTAAACCAAGAAGTGAGATATCCCAAGATTTTAGACAATGTATGAAAGCAGCATCGCCTTTTAAAGCATAGTCCCTTTGGGC
>CAZCDT010000017.1:28055-47469 GCA_964497525.1 uncultured Bacteriovoracaceae bacterium | reverse complement strand
TTTTTATTTATTTCATCTTTTGCTGCATTTCTAATTTTTGACTGCATGTTTAGAATTTCTACTTCACGAGATAAAATCTCATTTATTTTATGAAGTCTTTCTACAGGATCCAGAATTTCTAAAATTAGCTGTGCCTCTGCGACATGAAGATTTAAGTTTGAGGCGACTAAGTCTGCGAGTCTTCCCGGTGATTGAATATCTTCTAGAATCATTAAAATATCAGGAGAGAGTGCTTTGCCCATTGAGATAACTTTTTCAAGTTGCTCTCTAATTGTTCTCATTAAAGCATTTGTCGCAACGTTGTTTTCTTCTGCTCTTATGTCTTCGATTTTAGCAAGGTTAACTGTAAAAAATGGAGCTTCTTGAGTAAACTCCGTGATTCTGGCCTTACTTAGACCTTGAATTAAAATTTTAATTCTTCCATCAGGTAGTTTTCTCATACGCATGATCATGGCAACAGTTCCATGTTCATAAATCTCGCTTGGAGATGGAGACTCTGCTGTAATGTCTTTTTGACTTGCAAGCATGATGAGTCTTTCTGTTTTATTCAATGCGTGATCGACGGCCATAATGGATGGCTCTCTTCCAACAAATAAAGGAAGAATCATAAATGGATAAACAACAATATCTCGAATAGGTAAAAGAGGTAAGTTGTCTTTAAATTCAAGATATTCGCCTTCGTAGTTAGTTACCATACGTGCACTCCCAATTGTAGTTTACCTTGCAGGTTCTAAATGCATGTACTTCGTCGGGTGAAATGCAATAACTCTTTAAGTTTTTTATTGATTTTTTTATTTTTTTTTTCAAATTTTTGATTAAAGTGGTAGGGTTATAGCGTTAACACCTTAAAATGCGGTAAGAGCAAAAAGTAAGTTGAGGAGTTTTGTATGGTAAAAAGTGTTGGAGTAGCGATTTTAGCGGCAGGACAGGGAACAAGAATGAAGATAGATATCGCAAAACCATTGGCACCTGTTGTTGGAAAAAAGTTAGTAGATTTTCCAATTAATGCAGCAAGTAATTTCTTTCAAAATAAAAATTTAGATGGAGAAATTACTTTAATTACAGGACATATGCGAGATGCCGTTGAATCATATGTAAATGAAAATTATGAAAATATAAAATTTGCAGTGCAAGAAAAACAACTTGGCACAGCAGATGCTTTGCGTTCTTATTTTAAAGGAAATATAGATGCAAAAAACAAAGATTATACGATTGTATTGTGTGCTGATACTCCGCTTATTAGAGACAGGGATTTAGAAAGGCTTTATGATCTTTTGATAAATAACAATCTTGACGGAGTTTTGGCATCATTTCTAACTGATACTCCTAAAGGATATGGAAGAATTGTTAGAGGAGAGAAGGGATTTATAATTGTAGAAGAAAAAGATGCCACAGATGAAATTCGAAAAATAAAAGAGGTTAATTCTGGATTATATATTTTAAAAACATCATTTGTTTTAAAGCATCTAGATAGTATCGGCAGTAATAATAATTCAAAAGAGTTTTATCTAACAGATCTATTTCAAAAAGAGTTTATGGTGCAACCTCTTTTATTTGAAAATGGAACTAGATTTATTGGAGTGAATGATCTTTCGCAACTAGAATTTGTAGGAAAAGAATTGCAAAAGGAAAAAAATCACAAGCTGATGCTTTCGGGTGTTAGAATGATTGATTCTTTAACGACATATATTGATTGGGATGTTGAAGTTTTGTCAGAAACTGTAATTCATCCAAATGTATCTATATCTGGAAAAACAAAAATTGGAAAAAATGTTTTAATAGAGAGTGGATGTGTAATAAAAAATTCCTATATTGAAGATAGTGTCGCGATATATGCAAATAGCTATATGGAGGATGCTACAGTAAAAAATGCCGCAAGTATTGGCCCTTTTGCAAGACTTCGATCAGGAAGCGATATTGGTGATAAATGTAAAATTGGCAATTTTGTAGAAACAAAAAAGGCAAAACTTGAAAAAGGTGCAAAAGTGTCTCATTTAAGTTATGTCGGGGATGCATTAATTGGAGAAAACTCAAATATAGGGTGCGGATTTATTACTTGCAACTATGATGGTGCAAATAAGCACTTTACTAAGATTGGGAAAAATTGTTTTATAGGTTCTGATTCTCAAACAGTTGCTCCTGTTGAAATTGGAGATGGTTCATTTATTGCGTGTGCAACAACTGTAACAGAATCTGTTTCTAAAGATTCGTTTGTAATTTCTCGAGGCAAGCAAATTACAAAAGAAAATATGGGCCATAAATTTATAAAGAAAAAATAGAGGTTAATAATGTGTGGAATAGTTGGACATATAGGGCCGAGTAACTCTGTCGATATGGTTATGGAAGGCCTAAGAAGGCTTGAATATAGAGGGTATGATTCGGCGGGAATTTGTTATAAAGAAGATGATGAAAAATTGCATCTTTATAAGAAGGCCGGAAAAATTGATAATCTAAAAAAAATATTAGATGAGTTGCCAACAAAACCGGTATCTCATAGAGCGATTGGCCATACTCGCTGGGCCACTCATGGTGGAGTAAACGATGTAAATGCCCACCCCCATATGAGTGATACAATGGCGGTTGATGATGAAAATTTGATGGCCATTGTTCATAACGGAATTATTGAAAATGCAGAAGAACTAAAGAAAAATTTGATTAGTGAAGGAGTAAGGTTTAAATCAGAAACCGATTCTGAAGTTTTTTTGGCACTTTTAGCGTTAGAAATGCGAAATAAAAAAAATATTGTAGAAGCAATAGCAAATGCGTTTAGGCAGGTGCGTGGCAATTCTGCATTTGTTATTCAAACCGCAACAAGTTCAGAGATATATGCAATAAAAAAAGGAGCTCCTCTTGTTTGTGGAACTCATGAGCATAATCATGAAGTATTGGTGTCTTCAGATCCCTACGCTCTTGCAGGATTTGCAGACCGTCTCTATTTTCCCGAAGATAATGTTATTTGTATTTTAAGTGCCAATATAGGATCATTAATATCTTTTTTTGAATTAGATGGTTCTTCATCAAATAGATTCAGTAAACAAAAGCAAAAAATGAATGTCGAAGTTTCGCAAAAAGGAACTTTTGAACATTATATGCTCAAAGAGATCTATGAGCAGCCAACCTTGATTAGAATTTTATCTCAGTACTACCAAAAAGGTAAGGGTAATGTTTTTTTGCAAACTGCTGCTAAGATTAGTCCATCAAAAATTCATATTTCGGCATGTGGTACGGCATGGCATGCGGGACTTTTGATTCGAAATTTTGTTGAAAAGTATAATAGAATTCCTTGTAGTGTAGAGCTTGCATCAGAGTTTAGGTATCGCAATCCAATTTTAGCAAAAAATGAGTTAGGGCTTTTTATTAGTCAATCAGGAGAAACTGCCGATACTTTGGCCGCACTTCATTTGTGCAAAGAACATAGTCTAGAAACTTTAAGTATTGTAAATGTTGAGGGGTCGACTCTGTTTAGAGAGTGTAACTCTAATCTTTTAACAAAAGCAGGAACTGAAATTGGAGTTGCCAGTACCAAGGCCTTTACGCAACAAGTACTTACAGGCTGGCTTTGGGCACATGCCATCTCAAAAAAAATTTCAAAAGAGCAGATAAATAATTATTTAGAACTTTTAGCTCAAAGAATTGAAGAGCTTTTAAACAGAGCAGAAGATATAAGAAAAATTGCAGAAGAAATTTATAATTATAAAGGATTTGTTTTTACAGGTCGTGGGCTTGAATTTCCCGTAGCTCTTGAGGGCGCATTAAAGTTAAAAGAGATTGCCTATGTGCATGCCGAAGGATATGCGGCCGGAGAGTTAAAGCATGGGCCGATTGCCTTAATTGATGAATCTATCGTCAACATAGCATTGGTCACAAATGAGTTATTTGAAAAAAGTGTTTCCAATGTGCAAGAAGTTAAGGCCCGCAGAGGAGTGATGGTTATTATTGGACCTGAAAATAATTTAGAGCTTAAAAAACTTGCAGATTTCTATATTCCTCTTGATTTAGAAGGACTTGATGACTTAGTTCCTGTGTATGCAAACGTTGCTAACCAATTACTTGCCTATTTTATGGCCAAATTTAAAGGAACAGATATTGATCGCCCAAGAAATTTAGCAAAATCTGTTACCGTGGAGTAGGCGTTGTCGATTCTAGATGGTCTTAACAAAGAGCAGTTGGCCGCAGTATTAAAAACCGATGGCCCAATTATGATTCTTGCAGGAGCAGGCTCTGGAAAGACTAGAACTTTAGTTTCAAAAATAGCATATCTTATGCAAGAAAAAGAGGTTCCTCCATATAAGGTTCTTGCACTTACTTTTTCAAATAAAGCAGCAAAAGAGATGAGAGATCGAATTTCTCATACGCTATCTCTTGATCCGTCGATGATAAAGGTGACAACTTTTCACTCTTTTTCTTCTCAGCTTTTAAGGCGAGAGGCGCTTAATTTATCTCTTAGTAAAAGCTTTACAATATATGATCAAAGTGAAAGTAAGGCGATAGTCTCAGCACTACTTTACAAAAGAGGAATTAGTCCAAAAGATTTATCTCCTTATGAAATATTAGATTATATAGATGAGATTAAAAATAATGGTTATTATCTTGGCTCTAAAAGACCTGATTTTTCGCCAGATTTAAGCGATGAGTATTATCAATACTATGTTGATTACGAGCATGAATTACATAGGGCCAATGCAGTCGATTTTGGAGGATTAATAACGGCCGTAATCGAGCTTTTTGATCGCTTTCCAGAAGTGCTAAAAACGTATGTTGATCGCTTTGATTATGTGTTTGTCGACGAGTATCAAGATACTAATAGGGCACAGTTTATTCTTTTAAAACAGCTTTGTGATATTAAAAAAAATATTTGTGTTGTTGGTGATGAAGATCAGTCGATCTATTCATGGCGTGGAGCAGATATTAGAAATATTTTAGATTTTGAAAAAGTATTTAATGATGTCGAAATATTTAAACTTGAAGAAAATTATCGCTCATCAAAAAATATTATCGAAGCAGCATCTATTTTGATTGATAAAAATAAAGCACGAAAGGGTAAAAAGATGTTTACCCATAACCAAGAGGGAGAAAAAATAGATTTAATCGATTGTTCATCGGACAAAAAAGAGGCTGCTTTTATCGGTGACGAAGTTGCAAGACTGATATCATCAGGAGAGAGTGCTTCAGATATTGCTGTTTTTTATCGCGCGAACCATCAGTCGAGAATGATCGAAGATGTTTTATTAAGGCATAATATTGCATATCGAGTTATTGGAGGTATTCGCTTTTACGAGAGAAAAGAGGTAAAAGACATGCTTGCCTATTTAAGAGTTCTTGTAAATAGTAAGGACTCTTTAGCATTTGTGCGAATAATTAATACACCGACTAGAGGTATTGGGGCAACGAGTGTCAAAAAATTTGAAGAAGAGGCGACAAGACTTAATTTATCGTTGTGGGAAATGTGTTGTGATCTTGTGGAAAAACCTCAAAATTATTCTCATATAAAATTAAGTGGTAAAGCAAAGAGTGAACTAGTCTCTCTTGTTAATTTATTGCAAGAAGCAAAGTTAATGGCCCAAGACAGTGTTCTGCCAAGTATAATTTATAATAAATTACTGCAAGAATCTGGATATCTTAAATCGATTAGCGGAAAAGATTATGAATCTGTTGCAAGAGCTGAAAATTTAAAAGAGCTTCTTTCTGCAATTACTCAACACGAGGAGCAGCAACGGCCTGCCACACTAACATCTTTTCTTGAGACGATTACGCTTGATAATATGGCCGTAGAAAATGTGGTAGATGAATTTGGAAAAAAAATAAAAAATGAAGAAGTTTCTCTGATGACGGTACATGGAGCAAAAGGATTAGAGTTTCCTTATGTTTTTGTGGCGGGATGCGAAGAGAATGTATTTCCAAGTTATAAAAGCCTTGAAAGAGGATCATGGGCAATTGAGGAAGAGAGACGCCTTTTTTATGTTGCAATGACACGAGCGATGAAAAAATTATACTTAAGTTTTGCTCAAGGAAGATATCTTTTTGGGCGACTTACCTTTAATTGCGCTAGTCGTTTTATTTCAGAAATTCCAACAGAATTTTTTTTAAAGCGAAAAGTTATAGACGATCGTTTTGGGTCTCAAAAAAACTCAGATTATGATTATCAAGACGATTCATACGATAAAGCATCAGATACGATATACAGTCCAACAAAAGTGATTCATAAGTTTCAACAAAAGATAGATTACACCTATCCAAAAAATAGTAGCGTTGTTCATAAGCTTTATGGCGAAGGGGTGGCCTTAGATAGTGAAGGTGTAGGGATAAACGAAAAGGTAACAGTTCTTTTTAAAGATGGAACGAAAAAAAAGTTTGTTGTCTCTTTTGCTCCAATTACTAAAAAATGACGAGTCTAGTTGCCAATCAGAGCATTTAAGGTGCAAAATCTATAAATACTTGTTAGTTATTTTTTGCTTTTAAAAGGTATTAATATATGAAAAAAAGAATTATTTTTTTGATTGTTGGGTTATTTCTTTTTCTTGTGCTTTTGTTCGCAGGGGCACTTATTTATGTTTCACAAAAAGTCACTCCGGAGGATGTAAAGAATATAACTATAACAAAGTTACAAGAAATTTTTCCAAATTCTACCGTCACTCTTGAGGATATAACTTATCGACTTGGCCTTAATATAAAGCTAGGACTTAAGAATTTTTCGCTTGCAACCAAGCATACAAAGGAAAATGTTGCACCAATCAATATGTTTAGAGTTGATGAAGTCGTTGTGAAAATTCCTTTATGGGCAATTATTGTAGGAATGGGAACTGTAGATGTAAAAATTGCCAAGCCACAGGTTACTTATAAAGAATTTAATAAGACGAATAATTGGGTATATGCACTTGGAGATAACTTTAAAAGCAATGAGAAGTTCACAGGTGAGTTGCAAAATGATCAAGAGAATAAAGACAATAAAGAGATTGCAATTCCCAGTATTATTTCAAAAATTAATCTGAATTTAAAACTTTCAGATGTTAAATTAGATTATGTGCTATCAACCGGTATGAAGGGAGATGTTTTACTTAGCAAAATTGTTTTAAACAATCTTGGAGTTAACGGACCTGCAGCTTTTGAGATTGCATCAAATTTGATGATTAATTTAAACGCTAAAGATAAGCTTTCTTTAAATTCCTTAGTTATTGGAGAGTTAAATTTAGAAGAGTTGCTTCGTGCAAAAAAAGTATCAACAAAACTTTTTATTAAAGTAGATAATGTTGCATTTGGGCCAATGCCAAATCTTTTAGTTCCTGCGATTCAAACAGATGTTAGAGTGGAGCTTAATGCAGATGGCTCTTTAAAGGGTGACATATCTTCTTCTTTTAATGGGCATAATAAAATTACCGCTAATTATAGCTTAGAAAAAGATGGGATAAGTATTCATGATATAAATGTTTCTCTTTTGATAAAAGATTTATTAAGCATTATTTCTTTAAAAAATGAGATGCTTGCTCCTGGAGATTCTTTGATTTCGCTTACAGGATCTATTGGTCTTAAAGATAAAAAAATTATTCCTGATTTAAATTTTAAAATGGAACCAGGCTTTAAGGTTATCGTTGCAGGAACAGATATTGTGAAAACAGCAAACGGTAAATTCAAGGATGATCAGTTATCGATTTCGACCAATGTTAAGGTCTTAGGTGGTAATGTTGATAGCAGTGTTAAAGGGAAAATAGATATAAACGATAAAAATTTTTCAGTATCAAAGCTTGGGCCATTTATTGTTGATGTTAGGGCGTCTGGAGTTACTCTTACAGAGTCTTTTGTTCAAGGGCTTTTGTATCCAAAAAATAGTACAAAGGCTGAGGACAAAACTTTAAATTCAGAAAATAAAGAAATTGGTTCAAAAAAAGCTGCAGTCGCTTCATTTCCAGTTCTTTTATTACCAAACGTAAAAATTGCGATTAATTGGAGTAGAATTAAAGTTGGTGAAAACGAGTTAAAGGGAAATTGGGATTTGAATGTTGAAAAAAATATTATCAGCACAAAGGGAATGAATTTTGAATTTGCAAAAGGGGTGGGTAAACTGACTCATCAAACAACGATTAAACCGGAGGAGATTGCAAATTCGTTTAAGTTTGATGTTACAAATTTAAATTTAAATGGTTTTAGAATATTTCTTCCTCCATTTTTAAAAGATGTTTCGGGAATTGTAAGTGCAAAAGTTTCAGGAAGTGCTGATTTTAAAACAAATGGCCCGATTCCACTTATTCATGATGTGCAAGTAGATGTGAGCGCTACAAAAGGAGAGTTAAAGGGATTTGATATTGGCACCAAAGTTAAAGAGCTTATTGATAATGTATCTCTTTTAAAAGGCAAAATTCCAAATATTAGTAATTTCAATCCTGATGGGAATTTTGAATCATTAGATTTTGCAGGTCGCTTTCAAAATGAACTTTACAATATTTCAAAATTTAATTTTATTGGAGTGAATAAAAAAGTTGAGGTAAATGGTGAAGGGAATATTTATCCAATATCTAAAAAAGAGCAGAGTATTTTTGATTTAAGTGTAAAAGATAATGCAGGTATTTTAACGCCTCATCTTAAGAAATATGCCGGCACAGAAATTTTACCAATGCGTCTTAAGGGTGTGGGATTAGTTTTAAATCCTGATTATAGTTATACAATGGAAAAACTAGGAAAAGCAGCAGTTAAAAAGAATAAAGATGTAGTGGTAAAAAAAGCGGTAGAAAAAATAAGTGATAAATTTCTAAAAAATGATGAGCAAAAAGAAAAAGTTAAGGATGCTTTAAAGAGCTTATTTAAAAAGTAGTTGAGTAGATTGGTTTTTTAAAAACAAAAGTGGCAAATAATTTCCATTGCTTATAAATTGATTAAAATAAAAATATTAAGTATAATGTATTTTAACTAATAAAATTTAGTAAAGATGACGATAAAGGGATTTCAAGCAATTTTATTTTTTTAGCATAGGAGTATTTAAAAATGAAAAAAATTTATGAAAATTTAAAAGGTTTTACACTTGTTGAGTTAATGGTGGTGGTCGCAATTATTGGAATTTTGAGTGCGATTGCAGTACCGAATTTTAAAAAATATCAGTCAAGATCAAAAACAACTGAAGCCAGAGTTCAATTAGCTGCACTTTATTCGGCGGAGGTTTCTGCGTATACAGATTATAGTACTTATGTAACGTGTTTAGACGCTATCGGATTTAATCCGTCGGCAGAAGCAGCTCAAAGATACTATGCCATTGGTTTTACCACAGAGCAGACAGGAGATGCCACTTATGGTAATACTATGGCTTTCAATGCAGGATTAGGTAGTTGTAATTCGGCTCCTGGTAATACTTTTCAGTATGCTGCAGGTAAAGCAAATGCAGGACAATCTGCTGCGGCTGTTGGCGAGATTCCTACAACAGCCGTGGTCACAGATGCCAATACATTTACTGCTGGTGCAGGAGGCAAAATTTCTGATAGTGGAACAAATCAGTGGACGATTAATCACAACAAGCAAATAATCCAAACCAGTCAGGGATATTAATTGCGTTGAAATTTTTATTTCTACTGTCTGTTTTGTTAATTTCACCTGTATTTGCTAGTGATTTTTCCTGTCACTTCTCCGACGAAGGATTCTTTGAAACTTGTAAAACATATAAAATCCAAAACGATAGCACTCTTGAAGTAATTTCAAAAGAGTGCTCTTACTTATATGAAGGAATTTGGAGCAATTCATCTTGTTATAAAGAAAGTTTTTCAGGGGCTTGTTTTTACTTAGATGCCGTAAATGGGTTAAGTGAAGTTATATACTATGAAGGCCCTGAAGTTAGTCAAGAATATTTAAATATGGCCCAATCGTACTGCAATAGCAGCAAAGGAACTTGGCAGTAATTCTTAAAAAGAAAAAACAATGATTCTTCTTTTGTCTTTAAATGCTAGATATCATCATACTTCGTTTGCCATGCGCTACTTAAAGGCAAATCTTTTTGAATTAAGTGAGCATGCAGAAATTAAGGAATTTGCAATTGCCAAACCGGTTGAAGAAATTCTTGCGGAAATTACAAAAAAAAATCCAAAAATTTTGGCCCTTGGTATTTATATTTGGAATCAAGTAGTAGCGCAAAATTTACTCTTACTTGTAAAAGAGAAAATGCCTAATACAAAAATAATTCTTGGTGGCCCTCAATTTTTTGGAGTGCCCCAAAATAATCCGTTATATCAATTAGCGGATCATGTCGTAATCGGAGAGGGCGAAGTTAGTTTTTATGAGCTGATAAAAAAAATAATAAATAACGAGCATCTAAATAAAGTAATTGAATCTAAGAAAGTTGATCTAAGTAAATTGCTCTTACCCTATGATCTCTACAATGATGAAGACATTAAAAATAGGCAGATTTTTTTTGAAACAAGTAGAGGTTGTCCTTTTGGTTGCCATTTTTGTATTTCAGCACTAGATCATCAGGTTCGTTTTTTTGATATTGAAATTGTTTTAAAAGAGTTACAACTTCTTTGGGATAAAGGAGTTCGAACTTATAAATTTATTGATCGTACATTTAATCTAGATGACAAAAGATGCCTTTTGATTTTGGATTTTTTTCTTAAAAAAAAGCCGGAACAGTTCTTTATTCATTTTGAAATAGTTCCGGAGCTACTTTCGCTGAGCTTAAAAGAAAAGTTGCAAGAGTTTGAACCAGAAACGATTCAACTTGAGGCCGGAATTCAATCTTTTAATACTCAAGTTTGTAAAAGAATTGGCAGAAAATTAAATATAGATAAGGTAAAAGAAAATATCTCTTTTTTAATCAATTACACCAAAGTGCATCTGCACTCTGATCTTATTATCGGTCTTCCCGGAGAAACTATTGAAAGCATTGCAGATGGTTTTGATCAATTAATTACTCTAAAGGTCTCAGAAATACAGGTTGGCATTTTAAAAAAACTTCCAGGTGCTTTAATTGCAGAGCACGATCAGAAATTTCAAATGAATTACTCAAGTGATCCCCCATATGAAATCATTTCAAACAGTATGTTGAATGAAAAACAAATTACAGAGTTGAAACATTTTGCAAAATACTTTGACATTTTTTTTAATAGTGGTCATTTTCGCCAAAGCATCGAAAAATTGTTGGATAACAAATCACCATTTGAAGAATTTTTGAAATTTTCTAATTGGATGTGGGAGAAAACGAAGCGTCTACATTCAATCTCATTAGACTTAAAAAAAGATCTCTTACTAGAGTATCTGCCAGAGCATTTTGAGTTGATAAAGAAAGAGTATTATCAAATCAGAGATACAAGAAATGAGAAGTCACATAAAAAACGACAAAAAAGACATTCTGTGTTATAGTCTCGCTTGAAATTGGAGATTTATAATTAACCCGAGGTCGGACTGATCAAGGATTTCGTTGACCGACTTTGTCACATCCTGTGCACATCGGCATACAAAACCTCCTGCTTATATTAGATGAGTTTTTTTTTCGATCACTACTTACACCTATTGTAAGTAACTGCTCAAAATTTTAAGGCACTATCGTGTTCATCGTATCTGCCCTAAACTATTGAGTAGTTCTCGACCTAAGTTGTTGAGCAATTACCATTATCTGAGTTAAATATTTTGACTTATACTAATTATATAATACAAAATAAAATACATATTTTGCCTTTAAAAAAAGGAAACTATGATTGAATTACTAGATGATTTTTATCATGTGCAAAAAGCATGTGAACTGTTCCAAACCTATCCAGGGGATAGGTTTCTCGTAAGAGGCATCAGTTGTATCGTTGGTGAAAATATTGATTATGTAAGATTGCTGTCCTTCGCTTCTATTTTATTTACTTCTGGATTACTTCTTAAAATTTTTGGTTTGTTCAAAGAAAAATATAAATGGCACTATTTTATGCTTTTAGGATTACATCCGATGGTGTTATTTCCCTTTTTCTATGCAAGTCAATTTGCTACATCTGTTTCTGTGTTGTGGGCCAGTATTGGATTATATCTAACTCAAAGATATTCAAAGTGGAACTTTCTAGTATTAATTTTGTGGGGGTTTTTAGGGCCATTAACTCGTTTTGAATCTGCCTACATATTTTTAATGCTTTGGTGTTCTTACAACTTAATGCTTTTTATTAAAACAGATAACATCGATAAATTTACAAATAGACTCTTAACCCATATTAAAAAGATAAATTGGACTAATTTGATAATTTTACTTATAGCATTTAAAACGGGAGGTGTCGCTATAAAGTATATGCTTCCAGGAGTTATTGATGAGAAAGTTTTTATAGATAACATAGCAAAAATGTATCCCTCCAAAGAGTACTATTTATCACAAATTTGGGCAATTATTCTTTATTTCAAAAATGCTATTTTTCCATTTAGTCACACTTTTTTTGGTAATTGGTATGCGTGGAAAGATGTTACACAAGGTTTTGGACCCATAATTTTAATAAGCGCATATATAATCACTCTAATGGTTTCCGGCACTCTTACTTTCATCAAAACAAAATATGGAAAAAATTTACAAATAACTGCAGGTGGAATGTTTATTTTTATTCTTATTTCCACAGGTTTTTCCATCGCAATTAGGTCAGATTGGTACTATCCCTCAAGACAGTATTTAGCAACATTAATTATCTTGTGTTTCCTTGCACAAATTTTGAATCGAATTAAAAAAAGTAAATTGACGTGGGCCTTAATCTTATATTTTTCAACAAGCACTTTCTACAGCGTATTTTATCAATATAGTGACCATGATCGGTTTTATAATCACGAAAAACTTTTTTCTACAAAACTACACCCAATTTTAATTTTAAATCGTGCAAATGAATATTTATCTCAGGGCAAACTTGATATGGCAGAAATTGGTTACCATATCGTTTATCGTAATATCCCTCCAGAAATGTATCTAACATCTCATAGAGCTGCTATATTTTGGCTAATGTCTCTCTATGGAGGTTACCAAATAAATGAATTAAGAAATAACAAAGAAGATTCTTTTAAAATCTTACAAATTCTAGTTCGTGGAACTTATTTTATTAGTACTCACGCCTGCTTACAGGATGTTCGAATCCCGATAGATGAATGTTTCTCAAAGGACAGAGTTGAAAACTTCTGTGCTTATTATTATCGTCTAGATTTTCCAAAACAAATGCAAGTTCACCCTTACAGAATAGATGTCAAACAATACTGTGATCAGCTTAGTAATAGATAAAATGCTTGTTTTTTATTTTATTATATTCACAAAATTCAAATTATTCCGAACGAAAACGAATTTGATTTGATGAATAAAGTCTAGTGGTAAAAAATATTTTATTTGTTACTCTAATTCTTTCATGTTCTGATTTTGATTTTCTACTATTTTATAACGGCTTTTAATTGCTTCATAAGTAAGGAACTATCTTAGAGTAAGATCCGACCAATGATCCATCCGCCTTACTTATCTTGCACCTATTCATGGCATTAAGGTGATTGAAGGATATGGGCATCCTCCAAAGAGGCTTCTTTTGAAATTTCAAAGCATTTTTAATGTGCCAACATCTACGATGACAAACACTTTTTATCTTAGTAGCCAACTTAGTCCTGATATTTTAAAACAGTTTAAAATTGATTATATTGTACAATTTGATTCTAATTTGAAGGCTATTTTAACAAAAGTTGAGTAAGATTAAACGCAGGTTGCCTTTAAATTAGATAAGAGATATGTAACAATCTTGGAAACGACAAAAAAGACATTTTGTGTTATAGTCTCGCTTGAATTTGGAGATTTATAATTGAAGATTTTAGGAATATCTGCATATTATCACGATAGCGCTGCGGCCATAATTATAAATGATCAGATCGTTGCTGCTGCACAAGAAGAACGATTTACCAGGAAAAAGCACGATTCATCTTTTCCTATAAATTCAGTTTCTTTTTGCCTTAAATCTCAAAAGATTGCATTAAGAGATTTGGACGCGATTGTATTTTATGATAAACCTTTTTTAAAATTTGAACGACTTCTTGAAAGTTATTATGCAACTGCTCCAAGAGGTATAATTAGTTTTTGCAAAATAATGCCAATTTGGATAAAAGAAAAAATAAATCTTAGGTCTAATATAATCACTTCTTTAAAAGAGATTGGCGATTTTGATGAAAAAAAACTTACTCCTCTTTTTAGCGAGCATCATTTAGCGCATGCTGCAAGTGCTTTTTATCCATCACCATTTACAAAAGCAGCGATTTTAACCATAGATGGAGTTGGTGAGTGGGCAACGACTACTCTTTGCTATGGAGAAAATAATAAAATAAAAATTTTAAAAGAGTTGAGATTTCCGCACTCTATTGGATTGTTATACTCCGCATTTACTCATTATTTGGGATTTAAAGTAAACTCTGGCGAATATAAATTGATGGGGCTTGCTCCATATGGAGATGAATCATCTGATCAAACGAATGATTTTATCAAAAAAATTAAAGAGCAAATAATAGATATTGCAGATGATGGTTCTGTTTGGCTTAATCAAAAATACTTTGATTATTTGTATGGCCTAAAAATGTGTAATGAAAAGAGATGGGAAAAACTTTTTGGTTTTGTAAGAAGAGATGAAGAGAGTGAGCTTTTGCAGACTCATTGTAATTTAGCTTTAGCAATTCAAAAAGTGACAGAAGAGATTGTTATAAAAATGGGAAGGTATTTAAAAGAACTAACCAACTGCGATAATTTATGTATGGCCGGCGGTGTTGCATTAAACTGTGTTGCAAATTCAGCACTTTTAAATAGTGGGATTTTTAAAAATATTTGGATTCAACCGGCGGCCGGAGATGCCGGTGGAGCTCTAGGTGCAGCTCTTGCCGTAAATCATATTTTTTATAATAGGCCAAAAAAAAGCAAAGAAAGTGATGATCTAATGAGTGGTGCTTTTTTAGGCCCAAGTTTTCAAGAGTTTGAAATTGCAAATTGTGTGAAGAAATTTAATGCTAGTGCCGATGTATATAAAAATGACGAGGAGCTATATAGTTATATGGCCCAACTTCTTGCAGAAGAAAAAGTAATTGGTATATTTCAAGGAAAAATGGAGTGGGGGCCAAGGGCATTGGGAGGACGAAGCATTATTGCAGATGCTCGCAGCAGTACAATGCAAAAAAAACTGAACTTAAAAATAAAGTATCGCGAAGGGTTTCGGCCATTTGCGCCAGCAGTTTTGCTTGAAGATGTAAAAGAGTATTTTGATTTTAATTTAGATTTATCGCCATATATGCTTTTTACCGCACCAGTCGCAACAAAAAGAAGAATCGCATTACCTACAAAATATCAGAGTTTACCTCCTCTAGAAAAATTATATTTTCTAAGATCGGATGTTCCTGCAATAACTCATCTTGATTATTCGGCACGGTTACAAACAGTAGATAAAAATACAAATCCTGTTTTTTACAAAATAATTGAAGCCTTTAAAAAGAAAACTGGATACCCACTACTTGTAAATACAAGTTTTAATGTAAGGGGAGAGCCAATTGTTTGTACTCCAGAAGATGCATATCGGTGTTTTATGCGAACAGATATGGATTATTTGATGATTGAAAATTATTTTTTTGATAAGAAAAATCAACCAAAGTTTTTTGAAAAAAATAGTATTGTTTTAGACTGATGAGGTTTTATGATTTTATTAAAAGAGTTTTGGCAATTTTTAAAAGAGCGTAAAAAGTGGTGGCTTTTACCAATGATTTTAGTGTTTGTGCTTTTAGCTTCGATTATTGCACTTTCGAGTGGAACCGCTGTTGCACCATTTGTTTATACTATTTTCTAAAAGGTAAGTTGTGAGTAAATTAAGATTTGATTCTTATATTATAAAAAATTTAACAGGAATGATTCTTGGATTTACTCTCTTGGGATTTATTTTTAAAATAAATTTTTTATTTGTTGTTGCGATATTTTTAATTTTTATTGGCATATTTTTAAAAAAACTATCTTATTGGATTATAAAAAAATGGCTGAAGTTTGGTGAATTCATGGCCATTTTTAATAGTCGAATTATTTTAGCATTTATGTTTTTATTTGTTTTAACTCCCGTAGCAATTTTTTATCGTTTAATTAAAGGAGATGTCTTGATATTAAAAAAAAGAGATAATAAAAAAGGTTATTATTTTTTGAGAGATAAAGAGTATTTAGATGTCGATCTTATAAAGCCTTGGTAATACTAAAACCACTTCGCTTTTTTAAAAATAAAAACAAAAATAAGTGTTAGAATTGTACAGGTTAAAAGAATGTATAAATAAGCATGAGGATTACTTTCGATCGGAAGTTTTATATTCATGCCATAAAAACTTGTTACCATTGTTGGAATGGCCAGAAAAATGGTGATCATGGTAAGGGTTTTCATCACAAGGTTTAGATTGTTAGAAACAATTGAAGCGTAGGCATCAAGAGTGCCTGTTAGAATGTTTCTGTAAAGAGTTACCATCTCTATTGCTTGATCATTTTCGATAATAATATCTTCTAAAATATCTTCGTCTTCTTCATAAAGAGTGACAACCTTTCCTCCAAGGATTTTTTTTAGCACATTATTGTTGGCCACTACTGAATTGCTAAAATACATCAGTGTTTTTTTCATTGCAAAAAACTTGATAATTTCATGATTTCTTACATATTGAGCAAGATCTTTTTCAATACCATCGACCTCTTTTTCTATCATATTTAAAAAATATGAGTAGTAGTTATTTATTCGATGAAGGATGAGTAGCAAAAATCTAGTACGGTGTTCTGTGGCGAAATTTTTAAATCTTGAGCGAAAATCATTTAAAATGTCACTACTATGCTGAGTTACGGTTATTAAAGCATTTTGAGTCAAGACAATACCAAGGGGAACCGTTTCGATTTGTTCTTTAGAAACACCGTCTGGCGATACTATTTTATGAGGCATTCTAAAAATAATCATTGTACAGCCATCACCTTTTTCGATACGAGGCTTTTCGTTATCATCCAATGGGTATGTTAGATATTCTGTTGGTACTTGAAGTTTATCGCTTATTAGGGAAACCTCTTCTGGAGTTGGCCTTACCATATTTACCCAACATCCGGACTCTGGTCCTTGAAGCATTCGAAGTTCTTTATCTTCTGGATATTTTTTTAAAAATTCGATCATAGAAATCCCTCAGCAAAGGCAACAACAATTTAAAGAGATAAAATTCTTAGTCTTTAAATTTAGTCCTCGATTCATTCATTAAGATGTTATTGAGGTAGTAATTACGATCGGTAATTTTACCAAGAGAATATTTGTCTTTTTTCTTCGGCAGGGGAGAAGATTTTGATATGAGTTGCTGATTAATGATGTTTAATCTAAAAGCATTTTTTGGAGTTTGATCACACGATTCTTGTTGTAATCTTTCCATGTCTCCCCCAGTGTCCCTTTGATATCTAAATCCACTAGAGGAAGTTACCAATCCTGTTTAATGGAGATTTTTATCAGGGCAAAATCAAAATTTTAAAAATTAATGTTTTCACTTAATTTGTTTATAATCCTTTTGTTATGATGTACTCGACAATATGGTCTTTTACAAGATTTTTTTTTGAACTTGGAAAATTTTTTATACGGCAAAAAATAATTAATTTGTTTTCTGAAGATCTAAAAAGTAAATGCACAAAGGAATTAAAGTGGAATCTATGCACTCTAAACCAAAATAAAGGTTTCCTCTAACTTTCCCAAATCCAATCTCTCCAACATGGCCTAAATTATCAGAGACAAGATAACCAATTTTAGAGTGGGTCCCACCATAGTTACTACAAGGATGAGTATCAAGTCCTGCAATTAAAGCATCATACATAACCCCAGGAACAACCCTCGTATCTACTAAAAATCTATTGTTAGCATTTATGGTTCCAGAATAGGTTGGAATTGGCGTATCATCATTTGCGGGATCGTCGTGCATTGGTGATCTAACACGAAAACTAAAGCGTCCTGCTTCTACATTCATGGAAATACTTAGTTCTTGTGGGCAAATCGCCGGATCTTCAATATATAACGGGCCATCGTAGGCCTCTTCGATAAAACCTTGATAGGTACCAATATCTGATTTTTTATTATAATCGTCTTTATTTAAGATATAATCAGAGGTCACACATGACGTGCAGTTAAATAGTATTAGCATTAGAAAAAAATTTCGATTTGTAGTCATTGTTTTATTATAGCAAAGTCTACAAAGCCAACAAAAGTGGGCGGCATATTTTGCTTAATCCTTTGATTAATTAGTTGATTTTAATGGTAAATTTTGCCTTGTGAGCGCGTATTAACTACTTTATCGATATACTAAAAAGAAAGATCTCTATAATAAAACATAATGAATAAATGCAATTGGCGGGTATTTTTATGAAGTTTTTAGTTTATTGTTTTCTTGTTTTTTATATTTCTAATATATATGCCGCCATTAACGGATATAAATATCAAAGTGATTGCCAATTAATATCCTCTTCTTCGCTTCAAAAAAGTTGCATAATTTGTGATGCCTCTAGTGGAAAAATATGGAATAGCTCTGTCAATGGTTGTCTTGATCAGACAAGCGATACAAAAATTCGTGCAGCAGTAATCAAGTGTCGATTACAAGCAGATATGGAAGCTCGGCAAGAATCACAAGGTGATAGCAAAAAAAGAGCGATTCTTTTTGAAGAAAAAAATTCATTATGTGTTTTAAAGTTAAAAAGAGGTGTAGAAGACATCGCGATTAACCAAGAAAAAGAGAGCTGTAGCAAAAGACCAAGTAGCGATCGCTGTCACGATGCCTTTAAATGGTATGATGAAGAAATTGCAAAATGTAATAAGAAAACAGGTCAAGAAAAAGAAGTATGTATTGATGGTGTTATATCCGTTGTGCGTTCTTATAGCGAATGTGGTTCAGATTCAAGCTGTCAAACAAAAGTGATAGAGGGAGTTTTAGGAAGTGGAGGGAGTGTCACAGAGGATGTATGTAAGGGAGATGAGGTTTGCAAAGAGTTAAACATTTTAAAGGCAAAGATAGATTATGCAAAAAATCAGTGCAGTAGTTTAACAGGAAGTGAAAAGTCAGAGTGCCAGTCAATATTTACGCAGATGAGTCAAGATGCACTAGCTTGTGAAAAGCTTTCTGGAAGTGCCAAGAAAAGCTGCGCGGATAAAGTAAAGAGTTCATTTTCTCCACTTGAGGCGTGTGGAAGTGATAAGTCTTGTTTAGAAAATGCAATGATTGACATTAAAGTTTCCAAGGAGAAATTAAGTTGTAGTAAAAAGGCCTCGACAGATAGCTGTCATAAAGCATTTAGTTGGTACGATGAAGAGATGGCAAAGTGTAGTAAAAAAAGTGGCGCAGAAAAGGTAAGTTGTACAAGTGCTGTTAATAAAGTTTTAAAAGATTATGTTGCTTGTGGAACAAATTCAAGCTGTCAAACAAAAGTGATAGAGGGAGTTTTAGGAAGTGGAGGGAGTGT
>CAZCDT010000017.1:24619-27955 GCA_964497525.1 uncultured Bacteriovoracaceae bacterium | reverse complement strand
GGTAAGTTGTACAAGTGCTGTTAATAAAGTTTTAAAAGATTATGTTGCTTGTGGATCAGATTTAAGTTGCCAAGGAAAAGTTATAGATCAAGTAACAGATCAAAAGATAGAAGAAGGACTAAAAGAGGCATCTTCGATGTGTGATGGGAAAAGTGGCAGTGAGAAAGATGAGTGCATCCAGGTATTGTCATGGTATGAGGGAGAGGTTACAAAGTGTAATAGTAAATCTGGTAGTGAAAAAGCGGCCTGCTTGTCGACACTAGAAGGATATAAAACAAGATACTCAAATTGTGGCAATGATAAAGCGTGTATAACAGTACTTAAAGATGAAATTTTTTCAAGTCAGAAAGAATCGGTTATTACTAGTCAGTGCGCAGGTCAGACAACACAAGAAGGTCGCGAGGCGTGTGAGAAAAATATTCAAGAAGTTTTAACAGCTCAAGAAAATTGCAAGAAACTCGCAGATAGTGTTGAGCAGAATAAGTGCTTGGCCAGAGTGGATTCTTTTGTTAATGCATATCAGGCATGTAGTGACGATACGTGTAGGAGTAATTTAACTAATGCAAAAAATCTTATCGATGCAGAACAAAAAAAGTGTGATGCTCTAAGTAGTGCAAGTGAAAAGGCCAGCTGTAATGCAAAAATAGATAGCGTTATTTCTAAGTACATGAACTGTAAAACCAACAGCTGTCGAGACGATGTACTAAATAGCGTTGCTCAGTATCAGCAAGCAATAGAAGATTGTAATAAAAAAAGCACAAAAGAAGAACAAGATAGTTGTAGGGCCAGTGTTGATGCTTATGTTGAAGGCAAAAGTCAGTGTGATGGGAAAACAAATGCCAAAGAAAAACAAGTATGTATTGCGGGACTTGAGTACGCAGTTGCAACAACATCATGTTCTTATACTGACGCTTCTAAGAAAGCATTGAAAATCGCCTGTGATAAAAAAAGTGGGTATACGTGGAATTGTTTGGCCGGCGCATGTATTCCTGTCGCGCAAGATAATCAGTTGCGAGATGCTTATGTGAAATGTCAGTTAAAGGAAACAAAAGAACTTCGAGATAATTGTGTTAAAGATATAGAAGGAACGCTTAAGGGACTTTTAGGTGTTTCATCTGATTTAAAAAGCTCTCTTGGAGATGGTGCAAAGATTGCGGCGGCCGCAACAAGTGCGGCGGTTGTTCAAGGATTAACTACTGCATTTACTGCTTTTACGATGTCTAATGGTAAAGGAGGATTTTGTAAATCTTCTATGACTGTTACTGCTGCAGGAGTTTTGGCCTTGATGTCTGAAAAAACAACGAGTGAAAAGGCCAAAAAAGAGATCGAGAACTTAAAAAAAGAGTTTTATGCTTTGCAAAGTACTTTGGATACTTATGAGGGACAAGTTAGAGCGCTGCAGTTTTTAATTGCTTCATATCGAAAGATTGCCAGTATTGTCGATATGAAAGCAAAGGCCTACGGACAATCTGCTCAGATGTATGGGCTTGCAACCCTATATGCGACTTATGAGATGATGCAACCTCCGCCTGCACCATGTAAGTCTGCGGCAATGAACGCAATGATCGCAGGTGCTATAGGAATGGGTCTTAGTATGAAATTACAAAGTACGATGAAAGGGATTGCTGATAATTTAAGAAGTCGGGCCCAGAAAACAGAATATATATTGCAAAAACTAATGGAGCTTTTTTCACCAACAGATATGGATATTTCTGCATTAGCGCAAAATGGAAATGAGGCAAGTGTAGATCAAAATAAACTAAGTATATTATCTGACACTGGTAATATGGGTGTTGATGATTTGGATGAAACGATTTCTGTTTCATGTATTAATTCTTCAGGAACAGTAGATGAAAAGTGTGCTTGTCAAAAGACAAATAGCTGTGCTTCGATAAGTACTACCGATTTAGAAAATGATTTTAAAAAGATGGGTAGTGTTGGTCTTTCATTTGCTAATGCAACGAAGTCTCTTTATGGTGGCAAAGATGGAGCTGTTGTAAGTTTTAATAATCTTGCTAAGGGTAAAGTCAATTTAGGATCTGGTGGATTAACTTCAGATTCAAAACTTGCTGCAATAAAAAAATTAACAACTGATGTTGCAAAAAAAGCAAACTCTTCTAATAAACGCAAAGGCCCAGATACAATCAATGTCGATTTTAGCGATAAGCTTATTAATGACTTTGTTACAAAAAACAAAGACAAAAAGATTCTTGCTGGGAAAGGCACTGCATCACTAAATGATAATTCTAATATTGCAGGGATATTAAATGAACTAAAAGATGTACAAAAAACAAGTGCTAAGGAAATTAAAGATAACTCTGATGTAAAAATGCAAAAGATTGTGGAAGGTTATCAAAGCTTTGACTTGGGAGATGGTGATTTTAGCGAATCAAATAGTATAAGTAGTAGTTTGGGCGATGAATTAGATGATGGGTTTGCTAAAAACTCTTTAGAGGATACTAAAGCTTTAAAAGAGTATGAGTATGATTATGATAACGAAGACATAAATATTACTAAAAATCCGGATGCTAATATTTGGAAGGTTATTACAAATAGATATATGAAGGTTATTCCAAGATTGCAATCTCGATAAAAATAGTATCATTAGCGATGATTTATGCTGTTTTTTTGAATAAATTTTCCCAATGTGAATCAATGTGCATGATAATTCTTTTTGATTGATTTAAAATCACTATCTGATTTACAAATTTTTTAATTTGGTCAATGTTGCCAGGCCATGAGTATTTTTGAAAAGAATCAATTAAATTTGCGGAGTAATCTTTTCCAATACAAGAGTACTTATTGCAATATTTTTTTGTATAATAACGAATAATATGTATTACATCTTCAGATCTATCTTTAATTGCAGGGATTAACACTTTTTCCATTGGGATTCTGTGAATAATTTGCATTAAAAATTTTGTATGTTGATTCTGCAATTCTTGAGACGTTGATGTTGCAATGATCTTTTTCTTGATCAAATCATTTTTGGCAGAATCAAATAAAGTTATACGACATTCATTAGATAGTGTTTCAATGTTTTTTATTATCAAGATTCCGTCTTGTAAAAGTTTATCAATTAGTAATGCTTGAGATAAATTGTTGGCGTCTAGAATTGATAAATCTTTTTCTTTTAAATTACCCTCTGCATGAATAATTCTTCCCAAAAGTTCTTTGCCAGAGCCATTTGGACCAATTAATAAAAGATGTTTTGTCGAGGTCTTGTGATACTCTATTAAGCGTCTTAAATCGCTACTATCTCTACTCCTGCCAACAAGAGCTAGGTTTCTTTGGTTAAAGTGTGATAACTGCTTGATTGGACCATCTGCAAAAAAT
>CAZCDT010000017.1:0-24609 GCA_964497525.1 uncultured Bacteriovoracaceae bacterium | reverse complement strand
ATTCAGGGATTAAATCTGGTAAAAGGTGTTGAAGCATATTTATTATTGTTTTTTTTGATTCAAGTTCTTCTTTAGAAAGATCGGTGACTTCTAAAATCCATACACTTTCAGAATCTGGAGAGATCAGTTTAAACCAAATAGAAGAGTTATAGTTAAATGATCGTAAATCTTGCAATCTTTTAAAAAATAAAAAATCGCTAGAGTTAAATACTATGCCTTTATGCAATAATTCCTTGTTCGGAATATTTTTTAAAAATGGATCTTTAATTTGAAGAGGTTGCTGTCCTAAAAAAGAGTGCATCTGCTCTAAAAGATCATTATTTATTTTAAATAAAAATGCTCCAGAAGCATTTAGGAATTTTGAGGTTTTTTGCAATACCGATTCAATAATTTCTCCACTTTCTTTAAAGTTGTGAAGCATGGATATTGTTGTCATTACTGTTTTTTCTGGTGAATATAGATCGCTTTGATTTAAAGTTTCTTCAAATATTTTAAAAATGATACTCTTTATATCTTCCCATTTTAGTTGTTCGATATAACGATCAAGGATGTCAGAGATCTTAACTCCGCTCATATCATGTAGTTTGCAGCCATATGTGTATAAATTATTTTCAAATTTTTCCCATACAATTGTAAAATTTCCTTGAGAGGCCAGTTGTTTTAGATTTAGCAAGAACTGGTATGATCTATTCTTTTCTAATGGAGTATTGCAAACAACTAAAAATCCACTAGTACTTAAATTTTTTATAAAAGATATTGGCCCTTCTTTAATTGAGATCGACATGGCATTCTTTTCGATTGGAAAGCGAAAAGAGCGATAATAATCGATATCGTGTTGTCTGATCATGTCTACCCCTACAAGGAGAGATGTTTTTAGCGCACTTAACAAAAAATCAATCCACGCTTGGTATCTCTAAGATTCTTGTCGGAATTTGTATTAAAAACTTAAGTTTTTATTAAATAAAACCGATCAGATTTGCGAACTATTTAGGGTGAATAGATGAGCAATACAGCTTTTAAAATTGCATATTTTCAATCGATTAGGTTTTTAGTAAAAGACAGAAGAAGTGATGTGTCTTTGTATGTGTCACAACTATCACATGATACCATTGGAAAGAGTGTTGAACTTGTTGATTTTAACGGGGTTGGTGTTTCTTTTTATAGTGATAAAAATTTTGATCTTGGCAAAAAAACAAAAGCATATTTTTGTGTAAAAAAGCTTTTTAAACAACAACGTTTTGCTGTCGAAATAGAGGTCGTAAGCAAAAATGAATCTGATTTATCTGGTAAATTTATTTATGCTGCAAAAATTATAACTGGAGAGACTGTTGGACAGCTTGGTGATTTTATTCGATGTTTTGCCAGCAATATGAATCAAAATAAGATGAAAAAGTATTTGCAGTACTTACTACATTTGGCAAGAAAGGAAGAAAAACTTTATGCCGTAGAGGCCTTAAGTATCTTTTTTGATAGCTTTACTGATTTGCATGAAAAGAAAATAGTTTCATTAGATGAATTATCGGAGGTCTTAGAAAGAATTAAAGACCAGTTTGTGGCAAAAGACGTAAATATTTTGCAACTAAAAAATGATGACGATATAAACATTCAAAGATTAGAAAATATTTGCACAAAAGAAGAAGAGGGTATTACAGATTCATACTTACAGGTCTGTTATGGGAAGCAAATAGTATTTGTTCAGAATGAAAATGATCAAGGTTTAACTGTTTTGGCCCCGATAAAATATCAAGAAAATGTTGTTGGAGTTTTTTCGATAAAAGGTGATTGGAGTTTGACAGCATGGGATGAAATGAAAAATAGTTCAATTCTAATGCTGTTTGTTTCCATGCTGGAAATAATGCTAGAAAAGACAGGAATTGCATTTGATTCTTTGCCACATGAAAGCGACGAGATTATTGGATGCTCTAGTCATGTCCGTTTTTTAAGGGATAGCCTGGTCTCTTTACAGAAATATAGGGGAAATATTTTTGTGTATGGGGAAAATGGTGTGGGCAAAACTCATTTTCTAAATGTTTTAGCAGAGAGGTTTAAATCCTTTATACATTCAAAGACGGTGATTAATTGTAATGTGTTAGATAATGAAGATGTGATGTCGATTTTAAAAACTCTTGACACGAGCCAGAGATTATCTATTTTACTTGTTCAAAATTTTGAATTAGTTAACGATGAAACAAAAAAGTATTTAATACAAATGATAAATACAAATAAAAATCTCATTGCCTGGATTACAATGAAGGAGAAAGAAATATTACCAATCTTAAATGATGTTGATTCAATTTGCGTACACATCCCACCTTTGCGAGAGAGAAAAGATGACCTCGCGCTATTTGTAGATTATTTTTTAAAGCAAAATGGAGTTTGTAAATTAGATATTGGGCCAAAAAAGTACGGTGAATTATTACAGCATGATTGGCCAAGAAATATTTCGGAACTTAAAGCAGAGATTGAGCACCTCGTTATAGAGCATAACCAAAATCTATCTAAAACGGTCAACAATTAGCAGAAAAGTATAAATTACCTTTACCAAAATGTAGGAGGCCTATAAAATTATAAGAGGCATTGATATTGATGTTTGTGCCGAAATTGACAGGGATGTCTATGAAGAAAATATTTGCATGGTCAAAAAGACATGCGTTCTTAGTATTTTTTGTTGTTGCAGTCTTATCCGTATTATCCCTTTTAAGGTTGCCGTATTTACAAATTGATCCGACACTTGATCGACTGCTTGTTCAAAGTGATCCTGCAAAGCTGTTTTATAATAAAATTGTTGATGTGTTTGGAAGCGATGAATTAACAACAATCTATATACAAGATGATAGTTTATTTTCAAGCGATAAACTTCATAAAATAAAAGATGCCATTGAAAAAATTAAACAGGTTTCGGGAGTTGTAAAAATAGATTCTCTTTTTAATAGTCCGCATTTTTCCAGCGTGGATGGTATGCTTGAAAGTGATCCTGTTTTTTTAAACATTCCTAGGTCTAGTTCTGAAATTTTAAAAAAGCTAGAAGCCGCTCAAAGTAATCCTTTTTTTAAAGGACAACTTGTCTCTGATGACGGTAAGGCAATGGTGATCGCTGTTAAGACACTTTTAAATAATAAAGATCGTTTTATAAAAGAGAAATTTAAAGAGGATATCGATGATATTCTACTGTCTTTAAAAGATTCATTTAAAGATGTTTTTCAAATTGGAGATATCTATATCCAGTCAGAACTTTTTAAAATAATGAAGTTTGATCAAAAAGTAATGATCCCTGTTGGTATACTTTTAATTGCTATCGTCTTATGGGTGATGATTGGGCGAATCCATGCAGCAATATTGCCACTTATTGTTGGTACAGTTTCAGTTCTAATTACAATGGCCGTGATGACATTTTTAAATATTCCCGTTCAGATTTTAATCATAACAGTTCCAACTTTATTGATTGTAATTGGATCAGCAGAAATAACTCATATGATTTCGGAATATTTACATGGATTAGAACATCATAAAAATTCTAAGCGACTAGCAAATAAATATTTGGCCGAAAAAATAGGACTGGCAGTTGTCTTGGCCGCGGGGACAACGATCGTTGGTTTTTTATCAAATGCTGGTGGCGGCAATATCATGATGTTGATGGAGTTTGGAAAAGTTGCAGGGCTTGGATTATTTATCAGTTTTTGTGTAACTGTTTTGTTTGTGCCAGCATATTTAGATAGATTTGTTTTTTTAAAACAAGATAGTGCAAAAAATAGGGCACAGATCTTTGTTGATAATTTGTTTTTATGGATCACTAAAAAAACATTTAGTGCGGTAAAAGACTATAGACCAGTTATCTTTTTAGCTTTTATTGCCGTTAGTGCCGTTAGTTTGTTCTATGCGCCAAGAGTTGTTGTCGATAATGATAGTATTCGAACTGTAAAAGAGTCATCTGATATTAGACAAAGATTAAATATATTAAAGGAATCGTTTGCAGGAATTTCAACTTTATATTTAACACTAACATCAGAAAATGAAGATGCTTTTAAAAAAAATGATTTATTAAAAAAATTATTTATACTAACTAACTACATTGGAAATGAAACCGGTTTTGATGCTGCACAATCATTTGCTTCTTATGTTGCGTTAATAAACCAAGGCATGCATGAAAATGACAGAAATAAATATGATATTCCAGAAAGTGATAATTTAATTGAGCAGTATATGTTGTTTTTAACAAGAGATGATATCTCTAGTTTTTTAAGCGCAGATGGTAAAGTCGCAAATATTGTAATTAGACACCATTTATCATCTTCGCATGCAGCACAAAAAGAACTAGACTTGCTTATGTCGTATGCACAGAAACTATTTAAGGGAAATAATATAGATATTCAATTTACTGGTAGAAATTATTTAAATGTAAAAGCTGCTGCAACAATATCCGAATCCCAAATGAGGTCAGTCTTTACTTCTGCTGGCTGTATTTTTTTGGTTATGTCAATTTTGTTTATGAGCTTTAAGGCGGGAGTTATTTCGCTTATTCCAAATCTGACTCCAGTTTTATGGCTTATGGGGGTTATGGGCGTTTTAAATGTACCACTTGATGTCGGTACATGTTTAATTGGTTCCATAGCAATTGGACTTGCAATAGATGATACAATTCATTTTTTTGTAAGATACAAAGAGGCGATAAAAAATAGTTATGATAGATTAGAGGCAATTAAAGAAACAATGTATGCTGAGCATCGAGCAATCATTACCACTTCGGTATCACTATCTTTTGGGCTGTCTGTTTTAGCGTTTTCAAATTTTGTTCCAATAATAGAGTTTGGTGTTTTGACAGCGTTTGTTCTATTAAGCGCTCTACCTGGTGACCTGTTTATAACTCCAAGTTTACTTGTTAGTACAAAGATGAAACAGTTTGTAACACTTATAGAAATTTTACAATTTAAACTATCAGATGATGTGTTTTATAAATCAGGATTATTCGTTGGTATGAGTAAAAATGAAGCAAAGAGAATTTTGCTTATGGGAACAATAAAGAAATTTGATATTGGAGAAGAAATTGCTTTTGGCAAAAATTGTGAAACACTATTTTTGATTGTAAGTGGAAATGTACTCGTAAAAAAGAGAGATCTTCGCGGAGATAATAACAACTTTTTTGATCATCAGGTGATGACTCCAGGATCAATATCTAAATACGATGTAGACTCTTTGTGGGTTTCTAAGGAGCGAGTTTCTGTTTTGATTATGAATAAAGGATTTGTAGAGGAAATAAAAAGTACAAATAAGAATTTTAAAATTAATATAGAAACTATATTACAAAAAATATCGATGGCCTAAAACGAAAAGGAAGTTTTATGAAAAAAATTATTATCATGCTATTTGTTGCCTTGCTTTGTAACGTAGAAACACATTCAGCGTGCAAGCTTACAGGTAAAGATGTAATTGAAAAACAAGAGAGCAAACAAAAGGTTACCTATGAGCACGAAGAAGAAGAGATGATTCTCTTAGATGTGAAGTCAGGCGTAAAAGAAAAAAGAGTACTAAAGCAGTACATCGATAGTAGCGTGAAAAAACAAACAAAGCTCTTACTTACTTTTATGGAGCCATCGGCGATTAAGGGGTCAGCGCTTCTTAGTTGGCAACAAGAAGATCGAGAAAATGATCAGTGGCTATATTTACCAGACTTAAGAAAGGTAACTCGTGTGGCTTCAGGAAATAAGAAAAAGTATTTTATGGGAACGGATTTTACTTATATCGATTTAGATGGTGAAAAAATGGCAGATTATAACTATAACTGCTTAAAAGAGGAAAAATGTGAAGATAAAAATTGCTTTGTTATTGAGGCCCTACCAAAAGATAAATCTGTAATTGATCGAACAGGATATTCAAAGAGAGTATTGTGGGTAATAGATGATATGTTTGTTACAGGAAAAGTAGATTTTTATGATGAAAAAGGAGAGCTTTTAAAAACATTAAATAGTACGGATTGGGAAAAAAGTGGAACTGCATATAGGCCTAAGCGTCTGGTTATGGATAGAGGTGGTAAGCATAAGACATTTATTCGTATAACAAAAAGAGAGATTAATAAAAAAATAGATGAAATCGTTTTTACGGAAAGATATCTATTAAATGGCATGCATATGAAGTAGGAAGTAATTGTTGTGAGATTATTGTTTCTTGCTTTTTTGCTACTGTTTTTAATTACTACAAGTTTTAATCTGCAGGCAGCAGATTATCAGGTCAAGGTATTGAAAGTATCTGGGCCTGCTCTTTTGATGAAAAAGGGCGAAAAGAGAATTTTAAAAAATGGAGAGATGCTGCATGCTCCATTTTTTATTGCAACAACAAAAAAATCACAAGTTATTTTATCTATGTCGGTGAATGTTTTATTGTTTGTTGATTCATCATCACAAGTTTTTGTGCGCTCTGGAGAGTTCTCAGGTCTTCGATTGGTTACGCTTTTAAAAGGTAAGGTATTGTATAAAGAAAAAGATTTAATTTATCTTGATCGAAAAGATGTTTTAGTAAATACCAAAAATTCTTTAACCGGCTATTTTGGAAAAAAATTTCTTATTAGCTGTGATGAAAATGGCGAGGAGAAAATTGAAAAATATGAACACTTGGGAGAGATAAAGCTCGGAGAAGCAAAAGAGGAAGTTAAAAGCAAAGGACAAATAGCAACAGATGCTAATTGGAATGAATTTGATTCTTTGTTTGATGAATCACCAAGTAAAGAGACCAGTAAGACGGTAAAAGATGTACGAATAGAAAGTAAAAAAAACAGCACGATAAAAGAAATTGATGCCGATCTTGATGCCTTAGAAAAAAGTTTTAATATATCACAAGAGGATAGTGGTGAAATAAATGATAATCCTCTTTCTTTGCTTGGTGGGAAAAATAAAAGTAATTTTCGTTTGTTAAATTATCCAATAGAGCCTCGGGCAGGAATTGACAGCACGACACCTCATTTTAATTTTTTAATTGAACACAAGAATAGTTTTGCTGCATTTAATGGCCAAATGAATTATCAACTATGGCTTGAGTATGGAACCCAGAAGCACGTTTATAAAAAAGTGGCAAAAAATTTTGATGATCGTGAACCAAAAAGAAGTTATTTGGAAATTAATGAACTGTATTATGTTGGCAGTTCTAAAAATATAGATTTAAAAATTGGAAAAAAAGTTTATAAACTGGCAAAATCACATTTTATGTCACCTGCTGATTTTGTAACACCAATAGATCAAAGTGATCCATTAAATCCAAAGGATTTGGGAAATTGGCAGTTTGAGTTATCTCACTATATTGGTAATACAACTTTAACTTTTTTGGCCTTGCCATATTTTCGAGCAAATATAACTCCGCACAAAAGTTCAAGATGGTCATACGATACAGGAGAGATTCCTGTGGTGTTTGAAAAAAAGTATCCAGCAACTAAAATTGACAACATCTCAACACTTTTTAAAATACAAACTATTTTAAGAGGATGGGATTTGTACGCGGCACTTTATAATGGGAAAAATACATCAGCAGTATTTAAAAAAGATGTTGTAATGCACGGCCATATTCCAAATTTTTATTACATAGAAGAGTATATAGATGTTGCAAATTTTGTTGGCGGATTTTCAACCACCTTTGGAAAAATGGAAGTTCACGGGGATGTTGTTAGACAAATTCCAGAAAAAAATAAAGGCGATGACTATGTTAATTACGTTTATGGTATTACATATACAATCGATGATTGGTCGAGATTTTTATTTTTAGATAGCATCAATTTAATACTTGAAAAGGGTGGAGAGAAAATGAAGCGGCCACAAAGTGCACCTTTTTATCTAGCAACATCGGGGATTGCTCGTTTTTTGCATGATAGCTTTGTTGCCAGCATTACAGCAAAAGTAAACGACCGAGTTAGCTTTGGATATGATTTATATCGGGATCGTTTTTATAGGAGTAGATTTGATAATTACTCTTTTAATTATTACACAATAAATGGTCATAAATTGAAACTCTCTTATGAGCAAATTAGCGGCAGTCAAAGCTCTATTTTTGGTGTTTGGGAGAAAAATGATCGTTATGTAATGGACTTAACTTTTAATTTCTAAAAATACAATCTGCATTATCCGAGTTGAACATGCCAACGAACATGGGCACAAAAAGAAATATTGAGATTCCTTAAGTAGGGGAAAAATTTGACCTTTTAAGAAATTATCGATTTTGTCGGATATAATAGGTCTATATAAAATGCAAATAAAAATTAGGAATTTTTTATGATCTATAATCTTTTTTTTCGATCCATAACAACGACCATTATCGTCATCAGTATGATGACAACACCACTTGTTACTTCGACGGGATATGCGTTGGAAAACAAAGAAGAGAGTGCGACAAAAAGTGAACGGATGCAATTGCAAGAAGAAGAGGTCAATAAATTAATTAAAGATAGACAAGAGGTTACACAACTTTTTGCACAAGCACTTGATGAATATTGGGAGGCCGAACTTCGTGGTCGAGACTTAAAAGAAAAAATTGCAACACAGCTTGATGAATATAGTAATAGAGCAGAAGTCGCAGAGCTTAAAGAGTACATTTCTAAAGGTAAAAATGTTGCAAGTAGCATGCAGCAAAATATTTTTAATAAGAAAAGTCATAATAAAATTTTTGACTATTACAAAAATACAAAAAGATATGACGATTATTTCCAAAAAAATGAGGCATATTTATACTTTTCATATATCAACAATAAAGGCCTGAAAGTTATTCCAACAAGTGGCCTTGATGCGGAATTGGCCAGCTGTGCAGATCTAAAATGTAAAGAAGTTGGTATTAGTTGTAATAAAGAAAACGAGAAACAATCTTGCTCTATAGATGTCGCGCAGAATCAACTTAAAAATCTCATTAGCGCCAAAGAGAGTGAGTGTGTTTTAAATTGTCAAAAAGAGAGAGACAAAGAGAGTGATAAATTAAAAAATAAATTACCATGCAAACAAGATCAGAGTGTCTGTGTAACAGAGAAAAAAGATGTAGAAAATTATACAGCAATGATAAATGGGCAGTTTAGTGAAAATGTTAATCTACAGTGCTGGAATAAAGGCCGAGAGTGTAGTGCGAAAGTTCTTTGTACGAGTGATGTATTTAAGTGCGTTGATGGTTCATTTGTAAGTCGCGATCCAAACAATGGTTGTCAGTTTCGGCCATGCGGGGCAACTAAGGGGATTACTGGTGATGCAATCTATGATGGCGAAGAGTACAATAAAAAAAATTATGATATATCTCAACACTCAACAAGTAGGAAAGAGACAACATATGATAATGGAAAGCTTGATAGTGTTACTGGTGCAGAATATAGCATTACACAACTAGAAAAAGATCAGGAAGAGTTAAATAAGCAAATTAATAATAAATTAAAAGCAATTAATGTTGCAAAAAAAGCAGCATCGAAAGCTCTTGGACTAATAAAAGATCCAACAAAAATGCAAAATGCAGATTTTATTTTATCACTAACAGGACAAGATCGTTTTTCTCAAAAAAATCAAAATTTAGAAGCTATTTTTGGAACAACAGTTCTGGCAACAACAACTGTTGGTTCTCAAAATTTTCAGTGTAAAAATGTTTCCGGCGGTGACGTCCGATCAATTTCTTACTATCTTTTTATTGCCGCGACCGCCCTCTATGTTGCAGATCAGATAAATCAAACTCAAAAGTATAAAATGGCAATGGAGAAAGTTAAAAAAGCCGATGATGGGTATAAAGATGAAAAGAAAAATTATGCTAAGGATCAACAGGTTGTTTCCATAAGAAAGGCAACGGAAGAGTCAGAGGTATTACTCGCAATTTCGACAGACAAGTATAACTCTCGTTTGTGGTACAAGGAGATGATTGATGAAATAAGTCTTATTGCTGAAGATGAGCTTTTAACAAAGCAGTTAAGAATAAAGTCAGCAGATTATAGGATCCAAACAGGAAATGATTTAATTTATCGAGCAGATGAGGCGATTAAGGCATGGAGTGCTTCAGAAGAAGATCATAAAAACAAAAAAAATAATTTTGCGATGTTGGCGGCCGTTATTTTGGCCGCGATGAGTGGGGCCCTTCCTCCTGTTTATGCTGCTCTTATTGGAATTTATCTGATGTATATGAAGAAAAAAGCAGAAGAAAAAAAGAAAGAGGATACAGGAAAGCAGTATAAAGAAGCAGCAATGCGTGATAAAGAAATTGCTCAAAAGATGGTTGAAAAAGCAAAGGCAGAGTATAAAAAAGCAGTTTTTCATACTCACCTTGATTGTGATCTGTCGCGACAAAAAACTCCGTTTGAAGGTTGGAGCGAGTCAGCACTTACAGCATCAATTAGTGGTGGAACGCTTAATTTTGATAATGATCCCGTGTTAAAAAAACAATTAGATTGTATATCTTCTTTTAATTATAAAATAATGGAAGAAAAAAAGATTACAGATCCTGAAAGTTATTGCGCACAAAACGATACTTTAAAAGAGTGTACCAAGGGTCGTGAAAGTGAAAAAATGAGTTGCCAAGAAAAAATTAAAACACTTCTTGGCGGCGGCCATGATTCTGCAAAAGTAAAAGAGGTTTCTAAAGATTTCATTGCACAGGTAAAAGATCACACGACTTGTATGATGCAAAAAGATAGCAATAAAACAGATACGATAGAGACTAGAAGACAAAAATGCGATGATCTGTTTATGCTTGATTGCAAAAATATGCTTGGAGAAAGCGAAGCTAAATGTAAAAAAAGATTGAGCATGCTAAAAGATGTACGTAGTACAAAAGAGCAAAGCAGTGATCCAAACAAGGGATTGGCATTAGTAGAAGATAGTTCTGAGTATAGGTTTTATACTAATGCGTCAGAAGTTTCTGGTAGTTGGATGGTTCGTTATTTTTTAGTGCCAGAGAATAGATCGCCATATTTAAAGGCGTTAAGTGATATGGCCCAAAGTATGCTAAACGAGCAATGTGGCGAAACTTCAAGTGATGGAAAAAATACATGTACAAAGCTTCAAGAGCAGCTTGATAAAATGAAAACACTTTTAAAGGCCCTAGAAGATAATCTTGCAGATACAACGGCCCAAGGAATTGACACTGTTCCAACAACAGGGACGACACCAAGTGATACAACGACTGGGACTGGTACAACAGGTGGAACAGATGGCGGTGGCGGAACATCTACTGATGGTGTCGGAGGAGATTTTACTCTTGGAACTACAAACTCTAGTTTGACAAAGTCGGGCGTTAATACAGCGTCAACGTCTGCTTCGATGACAACGAAAAAAAATAGTTTGCGTTCTAATACTTTAACAGGAAGATTAAATTCTGCGCAGGGAGCTCTTAATAAAAATAGGGCAAAAATTTTAGATCGACAAAATTCTTTAAAAAAGAAAATTGGTATTTTAGATGATAAAAATGGTTCTAATAAAGAAAATGAGATGTCGCTTGCAAAATCTAAAAAGAATCAAAGTGGTGCTTCATCAGCGCAAGGGTTTGGACTTTTGGATCAGTCTGCATCGGGAAGTAGTTTAAATTCTAATCAGCTAGATGGTGGTAATAGTACAAAAGCCGCAGGAGCTGGTGGTGACCTTGGTGAATATAATTTAAGTACACAAACAGGTGAGAATATCAGTAGCGAGTTCGGTCGCGGATATGGAAGTGACGGATATGATAACGATGGGCAAAACACAGATCAAGGCAGTGAATCTTTGTATGGAAAAATGGGAGATGGAGAGGCGGCGTATCGTCAGGCATTAGCAAAAAATCATAGTAAGGATGCTCCAAAAGATGAAATAAACGAATCTAGTGTCTCCTCTATTTTTAAGGTAATAAGTAATAGATATGTTAGATCTGCTTATCCTGTTTTAGTTCAAAAGAGGGCCTTAAAAAGCGAGTAAAATAGGTAAAAAATTAATAGCAAGAAAAAAAATCTTTGCTGATTGATTGGCCCATGATATTAAAAGTTTATTGCGGCCGTAGCTCAGTTGGATAGAGTACTTGACTACGAATCAAGAGGTCACAGGTTCGACCCCTGTCGGCCGCGCCAGTTTATTAAAAGGGATCAATTATTTGATCCCTTTTTTTATAAACAGGATGTTTTGTATGCCGACGTGCCCAGGATGGGCGAAAGTCGGCGATCAGGATGTTTTGTATGCCGACGAAGCATGTGATGTGCGAGAGGCGGAGATTTTTAAAGATGATAGGGTTCGAATCGAGAGGTCTTTAAAGATGTGTGAGATTACTTTTTTTACTAAAACTCTCATCACTAAAATTTGCCGGACAGTCTAAAAGATAGGCTTGTAATTTACATGTATCAACAGTCTGACATGTGTCAGATTCAACAACTGCTGCAACCTGTTCACATTTACCATCTAATCTTTTAATCCATGTAAGTCCACCAAGAAGCTCTATTCCATTTTCTACATTTCTAACGGAAGTTAATTTTAGAACTTGATAATTTTCTTGGATATTATTAATTAGTAACTCTACGGAGACAGTTTTTATAAAATCATCGGTAAGATCGGTCGGAAGTTTGCTATTTGCAAAAATAGCAGAGGAAATAAGTAGTGATAAAATAATAATTAATTTTTTCATGTGATCTCCTAAGTAAATAATGGGAAATGGCGTACCAAATATATCAAAAAGTATGAGCTTATTTTTAATTAAAAGATATAGGGAAAAATTGCCTAATATACTCATCAACTAAAACCTAAAAAGTGTCAAAGCTGGGTTTCGACAGGCTCCACCACCAAAATGCTTGGCGGCCGGATTAGTCTGTTTTTCATTCTAAAAAACAGTTGAATTTTCAAATGAATGTGGCGATCTACTGCTGATAAATATTTGAAGCTCTATAATATTGTTTCCAGAGTAAAATCTCACCATTATGGAAACCCGACTCAACCTTGATATGGGCAAGAAAAGACGGAAAAATCGAGTTTTTGAGCACAAAGAGGAATCGAGAGCTATAAAGGCCATATTTCAAATGTGTGAAGAGGGATTAAGCTTAAGGGCAATTGCAAGGTGTTTAAGCGAGATGAAGGTGTCTACAAAGTGTCGTGGCAGGAAGTGGCATCCAGAGATGGTTAAGAGGATTTTAGACCGATCTTATTTCTCTTAGCAGGGAGAATTGGTGCTTCAGCTTCTAATTTATCAAGACGTTCAAATACGATACGAAATAGCTTGTCAGTGCCATTTTCAAGATTTGTAATTTTCTCAGTAAGAGATTCATCAGAAAGTAAGGCCCTGCGAAGTTTAACAAAAGTTCTCATGATAGAAAGGTTAACTTGAATAGCTTGTTTACTATTTAAAACTCCTGATAACATGGCCACACCGCTTTCAGTGAAAGCCTTTGGAAGTGTTCTTCTACCTCCATGTTTTCCAGTGAACTCTTGAATTTGCTAAAATTCTTTTCTTGTAAGTTCAAACATAAAATCGCTTGGGAAGCGTTCAGTATTTCTAGAGACTGCTTTGTTTAGGTTTCCCGTGGTAACCCCATAAAGTTCGGCTAGATCACTATCTAACATAACTCGTTCACCTCTTATCTGATAAATCATCTGCTCTATGGAGTTTGTTGTAATATTTGTCATAACTTTTCCCTTAATCTTGATATTCCAAAATGGAAGAGCAAGACTATAACTGTTGGATTTTGTTGGTCCAAAACCTGATGTATTTTAAACGATATCTTGCACAAATTTTAATCGTAAATTAATTCTATAAGGTATTTTGCAAGCGATTAAAATAATTTTTTGATGAGAAAGTCGATTTATTTCAAAATTGAAATATCATTTTATGATGCATGAATAATAGATCTCTTTCAGGGCCAGATCAAGCAGATCCTAAACAAGAGCCTGCCGATCGTTTTTAGGTATAGAAATCCATGCCGATTCTTCAATCAGCGTGGGTCAGTATGCTTGAAATCCTATCTAGCATATTGAAAATAAATGTAAAACATGCGATATAGTCATTAGAAAACTAAAAGTGATGCTCAAAAGCTTTGTGATTCTATGTTGTTTTGAAGTTTACCCACCATCAAGTTTCAAGATCCACTATTGATGGGAAAGAGACAATTGAACAGCTTGATATGAGATGTTTCTATCCTTTGGAAATGGATGCTCTTTTGAAATAAAACGGATTTGAAATTGTTCATAAGTTTGGTGATTTTGAGGAAAATATTTTTGATTCTAAATCAATGAAGCAAATTTATATCTGCAAGAGAGAAAGCAATGTTCGATTTTTCAAATTGTGGTGAAGAAAAGTGGAATGCTAGAAATTCAGTGGCTTACAGATGAAAATGAGAGAAAAATGGGCAAAAAAAAAGCTGTCACAGTGGAGGACAGCTTTTTGGATTCTAAATTAAATGGCGGGCCAATTGGCCACCATTCCAAACCTTTTTGTCCTCCACTAAAAATCGTTGATTCTATTAGCTTTCGACAGCCAGAAATCTGGAAAGATAAAAATGTCCTCCACCACCATTATGTGGAATTGGGGCTTTCAACCAAGCAAATTGCCGATAAGTTTTTGTCCTCCAAAGAGACTATTAGAAAATATTTAAGGGTCTATGGGATACCATTAAGAGAAAAATCCCAGCACCATGGCAATCCGTCGCAGGCAAGATTTGGTCAAAAAAAGAGAAATGAAAAGCTCATAGAGCACAAGCATGAGCAAAGGGTGATAGAGAGCATAAAGCAGATGAAGGAAGAGGGATTAAGTTTAAGGGCAATTGCCAGATGCTTGAATGAAATGAAGGTGCCGACAAAGTGTCGCGGTAAGAAGTGGCATCCTGAGATGGTGAGGAGATCAACTATTCGATAATATCGAATAGTTCATTGCAAGGCGGCGAACTACTCGGAATTACCGAGTAGTTCAAATTTTTTATCCACTACTTCCCAAATGGATCATTAATTTCAAATGTTTGGATTTTTAATTCTTGGCAACCTTTTTGCTCTACATTTTCGTTTGAAAAATTTAAGGGGGCAAAAATGGTTGAGGATAATTTTATTTTTCATAAATGTGATGAAAAAAATTGGACCGAATTTTTAACAAAAAGAGATTCTGGTAAGTTGGTACAAATTGATCAAGAGATGTTTGATTACTGGCAGGAGCTTTTACCACCAATTACTCAAAGCAATAGCTCGTTTTATTTTGCAGAAGGGTTTTCACCTATTATTCACTTTTTCAAAGAAGAAGATGAAACTGGTCGGGAACTTTTTTATTGCCAGTCAACCTTGGTAAAAAATAAGCTTCAATAGCTCATTCTTAACTAAACAAAATCAAATAAATCCCGATAATATCTCTATATTAATCAATGTTTAAAAATTAAAAAATGGTTAAAGAGATATGTCTGAAGAACAAACTCGTAAAGAGATTATTGATAAACGTTTGCAAGAAGTTGGTTGGGATATAAATAACCCATCACTTGTCATTTCAGAGCATGAAATTTTACACCAAAATGCCAACGTTACAGGAATTGGATATTCTGATTATATTCTTCTTGGAAAAGATAATGTTCCACTAGCAGTAGTAGAAGCAAAAAAATCCACAACTAATGCAGAAAAAGGCAGAGAGCAAGCGAAGCAGTATGCTGATGGCTTAGAGAAAATGTATGGTGTTCGCCCTTTTATTTTTTATACCAATGGATATGAAATTAATTTTTGGGATGATACCAGATATCCCCCTAGAAAAGTTTATGGGTTTTATACTCGAGAAGATTTGGAAACAAAAAAATATCAAAATGATCATCGCCGACCACTGTCTACATCTCTTATTGACGACAAGATAGTAAATCGTCCTTATCAGATTGAAGCAATCAGAAGCACTCTAGAGCATTTTGAAAAAGGTCATCGAAAAGCACTTCTTGTCATGGCAACGGGAACTGGAAAAACTAGAACAGCAATGGCCCTTGTGGATGTCTTAGTGCGATCAAACTGGATAAAGAGAATATTATTTTTAGCTGATCGAAAAGAGTTACTAAAACAGGCAAAAAACGCTTTTAAAGAGCACTTGCCTCACATGCCTTGGTGTATGGTAAAAAACGGAGAATGTCCGATTGATAAAAGAGTTTATCTTTCAACCTATCCTTCAATGAGAGGGATCTATAATCAAATTTCATCTGGTTTTTTTGATTTGATAATTGCCGATGAATCTCATCGCAGTATTTATAAGCACTATGAAGAAATTTTCAAACACTTTGATAGTTATCAAATTGGATTAACTGCCACACCTGTTCGCTATGTTGATCGCAATACTTTTAACATGTTTGATCTAAGAAATGGTCTGCCGACCTTTAACTACTCTTTTGAAGATGCCGTTAAAGAGAAGCATTTAGTTAGTTTTAAAGCAATGGATGTTAGAACCAGATATCAAGTTGGCGGCATCAAGTGGAATGAACTTGAAGAAGAGGTTAAGCAGCAAATCCTAGAAGATGGAATTGATCCTAATCTAATCGACTTTGAAGGATCTGATTTAGAGAAAAAAGTTATTAACGTAGATACTACTGATCTTCTCGTTCAAGAATTTATGGAAGGTTGTATTAAAGATCAGGTTGGAACATCACCAGGAAAATCGATTATCTTTGCAATTAATCACAAGCATGCGATGAGAATTGAAAAATCGTTTAATCGTCTCTATCCAGAGTACCGTGGATTTTTAGCGAGAGTGATTGATTCCCATGATCCTCGTGCTGGCACAGATGGAGGCCTGCTTGATCAGTTTAAAGATCCAAATGACCTATTAAAAGTTGCCATCTCTGTAGATATGTTAGATACGGGTGTTGATGTTCCTGAAGTTGTAAATCTTGTTTTTGCTAAACCAGTTTTTTCTTGGGTGAAATTTTGGCAGATGATTGGACGAGGCACTCGGCTTTGTAAAAATCTTTTTGGACAAAGCAGAGATAAAGAATACTTTTTAATTTTTGATCACTGGAATAATTTTGAATATTTTGGGGAAAATCCAGAGGGGCGGACTCCGGGCAACGAAGGGCTGTCCATTCCAGAGAGAGTATTTGCTTCACGATTAAAACTCGCCGAATCGATTTTAAAAGCCAAAGATTCTCCACTTAAAGAATTTATCATTAAAGAGCTAAAGACAGATATAGAGGCACTACCTAAAGGGAGTGTTACCGTAAAAGATAGTGCTGCTAAGGTTGATCAGGTTTCAAAAGAACCATTCTGGGCGGGGTTCTCTGATCATGCTTTAGATTTTTTAAAGAATAATATTTTGCGTTTGATGCGTTCAAGGCAAGGTGAAGATTTTGATGCCCTACTCTTTGACATCGATATTATGGAGTTGCAAAGAGGCGTTATTTCTAATGATCAAAATCTTATTGAACAGATGAAAGAAAAGATCGTAGAAAAAGTTACGGAGCTGCCACTAACCCTTAATCAGGTTCAAGCAAAAGAAAAAATAATTGCTGCTGTTAAAGAAGGTGATTATTTTAAAAATATGACTTTTGAAACTTTGGAGCATTTGAGAAAAGAGCTTCGTGGGATTATGAAATTAAGAGATACTTTTGGAAATATTAATCCGATTGAACTCAATATCCGCGATCTGATTGCTCAAAAAGCTGTTATCGAATTTGGCCCCGAAGGAAACCACCTTCCAGTTGCAGAGTATAGAGTTCGAGTTGAAGAAAAGATTAAAGAGCTTTTAAGAGAGAATCCTCTTTTGCAGAAAATTCAAAATGGTGATTCGGTTAATGACTATGAGATTGGAAAACTCGCAGAAATTTTAAATTCAACAGATCCCTATATCACAGTTGAAAATTTGCGCTTGGTTTATGACAACAGACGTGCTCATTTTCTAGACTTTATAAAACATATCTTAGGACTTAGTACGCTTCCAACCAGAACAGAGGATATTAACCTCGCCTTTGAACAATTTCTTGCAAAACACAACTATTACACCTCTTCGCAAATTCAATTTATCCGCACCTTGAAAACATTTATTATTGACCAAGGAACCGTAAAGCGTGAAGATCTCATAGATCGCCCCTTCACAAACATCCATCCACTTGGAATCAGAGGACTTTTTGGTGAATCCGAAATTTTTGAAATTGAAAAATTCATTGAAGAAATGGGGCAATTAGCAGCATAAATAGGGTACTAACCTGTTTACAATACCCCATTTCTGACATATATTACCCCATTAGTAGTTCTATAATTTTTGGGGATTAAATGAAATCGTTAAACAATAAATTCTTAGAAAGCATCCAGTTTAGCTTGGAGCAAACGGCAACTATTCGCAACATCGGTGAGTGTCGTGGGCGTCAGGCACTCTATTTTCAGCAGATTCCAGAAGTCTTGGAGAGGATGAAGCAGGTGGCGATTATTGAATCGGCCGAATCATCAAATCGTCTTGAAGGGATAACGGCACCACTTGATCGCATCGAAGCTATGGTTTTAAAAAACTCTGCTCCTATTAATAGATCAGAGCAAGAAGTTGCCGGATATAGGGATGCTCTTTCGCTTATTCATGAATCTTATGAGTATATGGAGTTTAACACCAACGTCATTTTACAGCTTCATACGATGCTATATCGTTATCTTGCGGAAGATGGGGGCAAGTATAAGCCAACTGATAATGAGATCATTGAAACTTTGCCTGATGGAACGAGAAGAACTCGATTTAAAGCAGTTCCTGCGGTTGAGACTCCGCAGTTTATGAAGAGCATGGAGGAATGCTATAAAACGGCAATTAATCGAGATGCTAGAGAACCTCTTGTTATCATTCCTCTGGTTATTCTAGATTTTCTTTGCATCCACCCATTTCGAGATGGCAATGGGAGGGTTGGAAGACTTCTTACGATGCTTCTTCTTTATCATTTTGATTATCAGGTTGCCCGCTACATAAGCTTGGAGCGTGTGATTGAAGAATCTAAAGAAACATACTACGAAGCACTTCATGCTAGCTCTATTCATTGGCACGAGGGCAAACATAATGTCATGCCATGGCTTAATTATTTTTGGGGAATGATGACTCGTGCTTATAAAGAATTTGAAGAGAGGGTGGAATCCATAAAACCAGGGCGAGGTTCAAAAACCGATCAAGTTATTCAAGCTATAGAAAAGAAAATAGGGCCCTTTGCAATTTCCGATATCGAAAGTGAGTGTCAGGGGATTGGGAGGGATTTAATTAGAAATGTTATTAGGCAACTTCGAGATGAAGGAAAGATTGTTTCAACCGGAAAAGGTCGAAGTGCTAAGTGGATAAACAAAAAATAAATTAAGGAGATAGCAATGCTTGCAGCAGAATTAAAATCGAAAGTTGATAATTTATGGAATAAGTTTTGGTCCGGCGGGATTGCCAATCCACTAACCGCCATTGAGCAAATATCCTATCTGTTTTTTATGAAAAGATTAGATGAAGAGGATTTAAAAAGAAAGGGTGACGCTAAATTTTTAAAAAAAGAATACAAATCGATTTTTACTGATGAGAAGTTTCGCTGGTCACATTTTAAACAGATGGAACCAGAAGAGATGCTCTCTCATGTAAGAGATAAGGTGTTCCCTTTTATTAAAAATCTCCAAGGCGAAAATGATGGTGGTGCATTTGCAAGGCAAATGAAAGATGCAGTTTTTATTATTCCAAAGCCAAGTCTGCTTGTTGAAGCGGTAGAGATTATTGATAGCTTAAAAATCATGGAACAAAACCAAGATACTCAAGGTGATATTTATGAGTATCTTCTTTCAGAGCTTCAATCCTCTGGTAAAAATGGGCAGTTTAGAACTCCACGGCACATTATCAAAATGATGTGTTCCTTGATTAATCCAAAGCTAGGACAAACTATTTGTGACCCTTCTTGTGGAACCGGTGGTTTTTTAATCGGTGCCTATCAACACATTCTTCGCTCCAATACTTCTGACAAGCTTGTTTCAATAGATGAAGATGGAAATGAACATGGATTAGTTGGCGATAAAATTAAAGATAAAAAAGTGTGGGAGTATTTACGAAATAGCACTTTTTATGGATTTGATTTTGATACGACGATGTTGCGAATCGCTGCGATGAACTTAGTTCTGCATGGAATAGAAAATCCCAATATCGTTTACACTGATACCCTTTCAAAAAGGTATCAAGACGATGGGCGTTTTGATGTGATTTTGGCGAATCCCCCTTTTAAAGGAAGTATTGATAAGGGTGATATTAGTGATGCTTTAACTAAAATAGTGAGCACCACAAAAACCGAACTTCTTTTTGTCGTTAAGATGACTCAGCTTTTAAAGATCGGGGGCCGTTGTGCTGTTATTGTTCCTGACGGAGTTTTGTTTGGTTCGAGTAATGCTCACCTTGCGGTTCGACAAAAAATTATCGACGATTGCCAACTCGAAGCAGTCATCTCCATGCCATCAGGTGTTTTTAAGCCCTATGCGGGTGTCTCTACTGCGGTATTAATTTTCACAAAAGGTGGAGAGACTGACAAGGTTTGGTTTTATGATATGCAATCAGATGGTTTTAGCTTGGATGATAAACGTGATCGCATTAAAGATAACGATATCCCTGACATTGTGGAAAAATGGAATCAAAAAGCAAAACTTACTGAGCCACAAGAGGGAGATAAGTGGTTTTGGGTGGCAAAAAAAGAGATCACTGATAATAAATATGATCTAAGCATTAATCGCTATAAAAAAGTCATTCATCAAACAGTTAAATATGATCCGCCAGCAAAAATCTTAAAAGAGATTAAAGAGCTTGAGATGGAGATATTAAAAGGCGTTGAAGAGCTTGAGGGGATGGTGTCGTGATAAAAGCATTTAAAAAAATTGAAGACATTTGTATCTTTCTATCCAAATCAAGAAGAAAAGCAGGAGATGGTTTAAATGCAGGCAAGTATTTATTTTACACATCAAGTGAAACACAAAGTAAATTCATCAATACGGCTGATTTTCTTGGACCTGCGATTGTAATTGGCACAGGAGGCAAGGCAAATATTCATTTTATTCAGGATTCATTCTCTACGAGTGCAGATTGTATTTCTTTAAAGTCAAGAGATGATGATATTAAAATTGAATTTGTGTACTGGTATCTTTTTTCAAATATGTCTGTTCTAGAGGATGGCTTTCGTGGAGCAGGTTTAAAGCATATTTCGAAAGATTATATAAAAAACTTACGTGTTCCAATTCCAAGTAGTGAAAAGCAAGAAGAAGTTATACGTTCTTTTAATGCAGTGAAGTCTTTAATTGAAAAACGCCGCCAATCAATCACCAAACTAGATCAACTCACCCAATCCATCTTTCTTGAAATGTTTGGTGATCCGGTAACGAATCCGAAAGGGTGGCCGGTAAAGCAATTGCGTAATATTGCTAATATAAAGATTGGCCCTTTTGGAAGTCTTTTGCATAAAAGTGACTACATATCAAATGGTATTCCTCTGGTTAATCCTACTCACTTGATTAACAATAAAATTGTTATTGATCCTGATTTGTCTTTAACGAATAAAAAGCATCAAGAATTATCGTCGTACCATCTTCAAGAAGGAGATGTTGTGTTGGGGCGTCGAGGAGAAATGGGTCGCTGTGGTTTGGTTACATCGGCAGAAAACGGCTACCTATGTGGAACCGGGAGCATGTTTATTCGTCCTTCATCTGAGCTTGATTCAATATTTATTTTGCACCTACTAACATCCGAACAACTTCGTAAAGAGTTAGGTGATAAAGCACTAGGCGTAACAATGAAAAATCTTAATGCGGGAACTGTTGCATCGCTATGTGTGATTTGTCCAGAGATCGCTATACAAGAACAATTTGCAGAAGCTATAAAGAGTATTGAACTACTGACTGTAAAAGCCAAAAAGAGTTTGAATGCAATTTGTGATCTTCAGGGAAGTCTCATGGATGTGTTTTTTAATTCATAAGACTGGATGGAATTAAATTATTCGAGGAGCAAAATGACAGACATAAATAAGATTAAAACATTTTACGACACAATAACTGAAACGGCGGATGATATTGAGAAAAAAATTGTTAACTTTCTGATTGGAGAGCATTCATCAATTTCTCGTTGGCATTACCCTCAGCCTGGAATTACCTATTGCGGTGGTGAATATAAATTTCAAGACCTTTCAATTGAAGGAAGGAGGATGCAATCCAGATTGTTTAAAGAGTTTAATACCTTTTCTGAGATGATACTTGTTATTACATCTGGGTTAACAAAAGAAGATAGAAACAAGGTTAAGCAATCTATAGCCATAATAGTTAAGTATATTGAACAAAGTTGTCACTTGCATCATGCTAATATTTCCAAAATACAAAATGAAATAGTTCAGGCATTTTTGAATATAAAAACAATTATTGGTTATTTGCATGATGATACAGAAGACGATGTGCTCATTATTCCAGATACCAATACTCTTATTGGCAAACCACTGATTGAAAAATGGATTATTCCCAATGTAGATAGATTTGAAGTAGTCATTTTCCCAACTGTTTTAGCGGAGATTGATCTATTGAAAGTTGATCGACGAAAAACGCAAGATGTACAGGATAAAGCAAAAAGCCTGTCTAAAATGATTAAAGAATATATCCGGAGAGGTGACATCAGTGAAGGAATAGATGTTGTTAAGGGGAAAATTCGCTTGAGAGCTGTCGCCGTTGAACCAAATTTTGCATGCTCTTTACCTTGGCTTGATAAAGATAACAACGATGATAGAATTATTGCTTCGTTTGTCGAAATTTTAAAAAGTTGTAGCCGTACAAAAGTTTTTCTAGCAACTGGCGATATCAACTTAATGAACAAAGTTGTCAGTTTTAAATTACCATATATTAATTCTGATGATATTGAGCTTGCAAATAACTCCTGCGATTGAAATATTTTTAGCAATGATTAAAGGATGGAGGATCTTAGTGATGCACTTTTTTATAAGAGGGATTAATGATCAAGAATAAAAAAAATATTTTGTTCCAAGTAACATTATTTTTTGCAGCAGTGATTACGATGAAAGAAGTGGCTGAGATTTTAAACAACTTGTTCCTCGATTTTTCTGGAGCAATTTTGTATATAGATTTTTTATCGTTTTATAATTCTGACATTAACGGACTTGTTTATGCGGCCATCGGCGTTGCCATTGCTCTCGTTATTCCAATTTTTATTTCGGTTTACGAAAACCTTAAAGGAAGTCATGCTTTCTCAGCTCACTTTATAAAAAGTAACTTTAAAACAACTGACATAGCTTATCTAATGTTCTTGCTTTTATTGGGAGTTATCTCTAGGAATTCAATTTTTTTAGTGTCTATTTTTCTGTTAGTCCTTTTCCTTCTTGTCAAAAGAGTCAAAACCTATTTTAAGTTTCTGTATTGGCAAAGAGACGCCCTAGTTGATCATGTCAAGAAGATGCTGGAGTCATCCAAAAACGAAGAAGGTAGATTTATTTCACTTGTTAATCAGCTTGAAAAAGATGTCAGTCAAATAATCCCCTGTGAAGACCGCTACGAGTATGAATTTCATAATATCTATTTTTCTTCTGAAAACGGTGTCTCCAAATTCGACAAATCAATTCTGGTCAAAATTATTAAAAAGATAAAAAATAAAATTATTGAAGTAGAGGCTGAACACGTTTCAGGAAATGACAGCGATGCTCCTTCTGCGAATGACTGCACCAAGAGAATGTTTGTCAGCATTAGGTATGATGCGGCGGCGAGAAATATTGGCATGAATATTAGTGTTCCGATTTCTTCTGAAAATACAAAAAAGCACTTAGACAAAACTATCAGTGAGTACAAAGAACAATATAAAAAGATTTTTGAATATAAACCCGGCATTGTTCGGCCGGATGATCTTTTAAATGATTTAGATGGCTACGTTTTGACGCTGATTCATAATGGTGATATGAAAAAACTTGAAGAGATCATTACCCTGCTAAGAATGATGCTAAAAGAAGAAAAGTTTGCAAGTATCGATATAATGAAAAAGGTTTCATTGTTTAATCACCGCCTTTTTGTCCTTGGTAAAGATGTGCCCAAAAATAGATGGATGAGTTCTCTTCTGTTTGATTACTGGGAAAGCTTTTTAACCTCTACAATTAAGCACCCCAAAGAGTCATTTGTTCGATATGCGATGTCGGATTTGGCCAATGCAGTTGATGGTGGTTTTTTCTATACAGAAGATCTCGCTCGATTAGATCACAACATCACCTCTTTTTATAAATATAACAAATTCGATAATGCCTTTATCCAAAACTACTTAAAGGGTGTGATACAAGTATCAGTCTCCCTTTATGAAAAAGACAATAAGGAATTTTCTCTTCAGTTACTAAAATTCATTCAGTATATGGAACAAGATTTTTCAAAACATAAATCGTTTTTAATTAATCAATATACGAATGATGAGCTGACGGCAATTTTAAACTCATCACGCCAGGCTTTGTTAATGGTAGCGTTTTATTTCTCAGAAGAAAAAAACTGTCTCGATGATAGTTATATGTCTAGCCTCTACAGTATGGTTGATCGAAAAAGCTTTTTTAATGTCCTGCAAATTATTTATCTGAATACCGATGATGAGCGTTGGAACACTATGAATTGGGGCGATTATCGATTTGATCGGCACGGAATGGGAAGAACTAGATCTTTTTGCCTGACGACATTCTTAAGAGATCGTTCGCTCTAAAAATAGATTGAAGGCAGTTTTTAGAGCGGAGGCAAT
>CAZCDT010000016.1:0-52000 GCA_964497525.1 uncultured Bacteriovoracaceae bacterium | reverse complement strand
GCGATAAACAGGAAGTTTTGTATGCCGACGAGCACAGGATGTGCGAAAAGTCGGCAACGACTCTAACTTAAAAAAAAACTATTTCAATTCTGCTTCTATCGCCATTGATAAAATTTTCGTCAATTTAATCAAATCTTCTTTTGTCACATTATGAAATAAAGAAATTCTAAATTGATTTCTTCCCAAACCTCGATACGCATCAATTCCATACACTATCTTTTCTTTTTCAAGCTTTGCTAAAAGAGGATTAACATCAACTTTAGAATCAACATCAATACAAGCAACAGCATGAGATCTATATTTTGCGTCTTTTATAAAACATGAAAGATATGACTTTTCTTCTCCCCATGAGTATAAAATTTTTGCTTTTTCGTCAGCATATTCACATGCTTTTGCATATCCCATTTCGTTCATTGCTTTTACTTGCTCATTTAAAAAGAAAATTGAAGCAATTGCTGGTGTATTATATGTTTGATTTTTTTCGCTATTATCTATTGCTTGTTTCCAAGACATAAATGGAGGTATATATCTTGATTTATCATCAGCAATTTTTAACGCTCTTGCGATTGCTTTTGGAGACATAATTGCAATCCAAAGGCCACCTTCAGAAGCAAATACTTTTTGCGGAGAAAAAAAGAAAATATCACATTTTGAAACATCACAACGAACCTGTCCTGCACCACTGGTCGCATCAACTGCTAGAAGTGCTCCGTCATGAACTTTTGGAAGAGAAGAAATTTGAACACCTGTTGAAGTTTCATTCAATGTAACACAAATTAAATCAGCATCTGCAACATCTTTTCCATCGATCCCCTCACCAAGCGGAGCTGTAAATTCTTCTGCAGTAATCCAAGGAACTTTCTTGGAAGATTTAAACCACTTTTGAGAAAATTCTCCACATGTAAAATGGGCCGCTTTTTTTTCTACAATTCCTAAAGCAATCATATCAAATAAACATGTCGCGCCCCCATTTCCCATGGCCACGAGATAGTCAGACGGAACATTAAAATATTTTTTAAGGCCCTCTTGTGCTTCCTTAACTAAATTTTTAATTGGAGCTTTTCTATGGCTTGTTCCAATTAAATGCGGTCCACATTTTGCTAATTTTTCTAAATAGCTTATTGGTACAAGAGATGGACCACAACCGAAACGTGGATCTGAAGGGATTAAATCTTTAGGTACTGTAAAATTCTCAAACATAGTTCCTCACTTTGTTAAAATAATTTCTAAAAATTATGGTAAATTATAATAAACTAGTACGATGTGATTATGAGGATAGCATATCTATTTCTCTTTATCATGCAAAATTCTATACTCAGCCTCTATAACCCGACCCTTTTGATCAGTAGATTCACCATAACGCGGTGGCTCTTGGGTTTTACGGCCAACCCTCCACGCCTTCTTTTTAAGTGGCGAGAGCAACAAAAAAAAGACAAAAGTACCAACTAAGAGCAAAAAAAAGAAAAATAAAATAAATCCAAAAAGCAGTTTTAACAAAATCATCAATAATCCTTGTTACTGAATTTGTCTCACCATTTTTCTATCCTTGTCAATAAATGATCTCGAATATATACTCAGCTTGGTTTAAAATTTGGCAAAGATCTTGATTCTTAATAAAAGTCATTTATTTATATATTGAAGGGCCAAATTTCTTAATATTAAAAGGTGTTGATTCTTATGAACGATCAAGTAGCACTACACTGGGCAGATCAAACAGCATTAAATATAATCCGCCAAAAAGGCGATAAAGATTGCTATACGCTGGCAAGTGGAATTACCCCTTCAGGTGTTGTCCATTTTGGTAATTTTCGTGAAACAATTACTGTCGATTTTGTTGCCCGTGCTCTTAAAAAAAGAGGAAAGAAGGTTAGATTTATTTTTAGTTGGGATGACTACGATACATTTAGAAAAATTCCTGCAAACATGCCAAACAAAGAATTATTAGAAAAATATCTATTTCAACCGATTGTTGATACACCCGATCCTTACGGAAAATCTGAAAACTATGCCAAACGAAATGAAGATGCTTACGAGGCACAAATTGAAAAAGTAGGTATTTGTGTCGACAAATTATATCAGTCTAAAAAATATAGAAATGGAGACTATAAAGAACAAATCAAAAAAACACTTTTAAATCGCGACAAAATTGCAGCAATCTTAAATAAACATCGAACATCGCCTTTAGAAGAAAATTGGATGCCAGTATCTATTTACTGTGAAAAATGCAATAGAGATAACGATATCAAAAATATAAAATTTGACGGTGATGATTCAATCTCTTATGAATGTGGAATGTGCTCTCATCTCGGAGTAGAAAAAGTATCAGCATCTTCGCGCCTAAAGCTCCCATGGAGAATGGACTGGCCGATGCGATGGGTTTATGAACAAGTAGATTTTGAACCAGGCGGAAAAGATCACTCCAGTGAGGGTGGAAGCTACACCACTGCAAAAGAGATCGTCGCACAAATATATGGAGGTACTCCTCCTGTTTACTTGCAATATGACTTTGTAAGTGTAAAAGGTCAGGGCGGAAAAATGAGTAGCTCCAAAGGCAATCTCATTACACTAAATGATATTTTAGATGTCTATGAACCAGAGATGGTTCGTTGGATCTTTGCTAGTTATAAAACAAATGTCGATTTTGCCATAAGCTTTGATTTAGATGTTATAAAAACTTACGAAGATTTTGACCGATGTGAACGACTCGCATTTGATAAAGAACCAGGTGGTGAAAAAAAAGCTGCTGTTGCAAAAAGAGTTTATGAATTAAGTCAAATAAATGAGATGCCAACAGAAATGCCTTTTCAACCAGCATTTAGACATCTATGTAACATTTTACAAATTAACGATTTGAATATAGCTACTGCAAGAGAATATTATAAAAGTGAAATAAAAAACAGTCGTGATGAAAAAAGATTTGTAGAGCGTGCCGAAAGAGCTATTTTTTGGATTAATAATTATGCACCAGAAGAGTTTAAATTTCAGTTAAATAAGTCTCAGATAGCGTGCGAAATAAATTCCAAACAAAAACAATTTCTAGATGCGATAAAAACTTATATCCAAACAAGCTGGGCAGAAGTTGTAGATGATAAAACACTTCATAATAAAATTTATGATTTTATAAAATCTAGCGAAATTGAAGCAGAAGAAGCTTTCTTGATTATGTATAAAAAACTTATTGGCAGAGACAAAGGTCCAAAGCTGGCCGGTTTTTTAAGAATTATCGGCAAAGAGCGAATACTTAATCTGTTATGACTGTAGAAGAATTGCTAAAAAAATTCGATGGCAAAAAACTTGATGTGTCTCTATTGTCACAATATGAGAATTGGGCGCTAAATTTTTTTCACAACAAAGAATTTATAACCAACCCAAATCTAGAATTAAATCTCACTCTTGATCTTACCTTGGCCGAAAAAAATTATCGTGATGTTTTCAGTAAAGATAAAGGTGCATCATTTTCTGCTTTTTTAATTTATGCGCTTATGCAAACTTGTAAAAAATATCCTGCATTTTCTTATCGGCAAATTAATGGTGCTTGGTATGAATTTAAAAATCTGCCTGTGTTTATACCTGTTGCCGTTGGAGGAAAAGAGCGCTTTAAAGACTTTATTATTGAAAACGTGATGAATTTAAGCTGGCAAGAATTTGTGGCCATATATCGAGACAATATCAATCGCTGTCAATGCGAAGACTCAGGATATCATCCGGGAGATCCAGAAAATTGGCATATGGCATTTTTTGTAGGAAATTTACCAAACATTCACTTTAATTCTATTTCTCTACACCAAAGTAGTCGTTTCTCAGGAAGACCAATGTTTTATTTGGGCCAGCGAATTTTACAAGACGATAAACTCTTGGTTCCATTTTATGCAATGTTTAGTCATGCTAACGCTGATCCATTTATCTTTGATCTATTTTTAAAAGATTTTCACAAATTGGTTATCGCCGACGTTTCAAGTATCTAACAAAACATACTTATCACCGACTTTGGCCCAGGGTGGGCCCGTCGGCATACAAAACATCCTTACCGCCGCCTCTCGCACATCACGTGCTTCGGCGGCATACAAAACATCCTTATCGCCGCCTCTCGCACATCACGTGCTTCGGCGGCATACAAAACATCCTGTTTATAAACTATAAAGTACCTTCAAAATACTTATATCCAGGAGTTAATATAGAGTACTTGATCTCTCCTGTAAGTTCTGGAATATCAACCATTCCTGCTTCATCGGTAATTAATGTCTGATATTCACCGTTTGAATTAAATACAACTTTAATTTGAGATAAAGGAGCATCAGTACCTTTTATAAGCAACTTATTATCAACTAATTCCACCGCTAAGTCATAAGGCCTTGTTGTTCGAATCATCATACTTGGATCACCAAAAAGATGATACCAGCGATAATTATCTTTAACATCTTTTAAAGTGCTATAATTTTGCGCAAGATAAAAATGACCAGCAAGAAGTGCTTCTCCAATTTTTTCTAATTTTTTCTCAACAACAACTTTATTTATACCTACGGCCATGATTGCTGGTGGATGCCATGAAATATTAACAGAACCACCGTAGTAAGCAACTGCGCCTAAGGCCTCTCCTGTTGTATTTGTTGAGTTCATAAAACGCTCACCAAGACGTGCTGTGCCATAAACGAAACGACCATTTTGACAAGCAACATCAATCACCACAGGTTTAACCTCAACATTGCTTAGTTTTGCAATATCCGCTGCCTTAAATTGACGATACATGGAAGGCCATGCATATCCATCACCATGACCAATATAATTTAACCATAGTGACCCTTTATTAAGAGATGCCGAAACATTGGCCGCCGTTGAATCATAATTTGACTGAAAGAAATAGCTTGGAACAACTCCAAAGTTTTGGATAAATGGTTCAAGCATCATTTTTACGTACTCTACGTCACTTGGGTTGTATCCTTCATTTGATGCAATACCAATATGATTTAGCATTCCACTATCATCTACATATTGTCCTTTTTCATAAGCAATAATTTTTTGAATTTGATTTTTGACATCTTCTTTTCCACCAATAACCAAACGACCATACAGCGCATCAGGGATATAATCATCACCGCCATCCATCGTAAAATAGTTTAAATCAGAAGGTGTATTATAGCTTCCTGATGTCGAAACATATTCTGTTACAACCATTTTCTCATGCCCCACAATTAAAGCATAAGCAAATTTATTCTCTTTATATTGTGCCCTAAAAAAATCTTGAATTTTTTTAAAGTCATTCCCTATATCTTCTAGTGAAAACACCTCTACATCAAAGCCTACGTTTTTTTTCCATTCAATAAAAGGAGTAACATCCTCTATGTAATCTTTTGGAGACAAAATAATATACTTATTATTAAGCCTTCCTTCTGCAACTATTTCATCGATATTTTGATAACCTTTTAAAAATCTGCCTGATGTCACTTTAAATTTTGCTTGAGGATAAATCTCTAGCGCATCTTCTTTATCGTTATATTGTCCAGGAATAAATTCAACTTTTGTAATCGGAGTTCCTCGAAACATTCCAAGATACTTTACCTTGTAAAACTCTTGAGCTTCTTTTTTATATGCATCCCAATCAACAGTATATTCTGGTTGAACACAATCAATACATCTCATTTTAAGCTGCGCTGGTGAAGGAACTAATCCTGAAATTGATTTAAACTTACCAAGGTTTGCTTCTACCTTAATCTCTTCTGGATAACCTTTTACTAACACAGAGTGTACAGGAAGCATCGGTTGACCTCGATCCATTGTTAAGTGAAGTTTTTTAAATTTTAACTCCTTAAAATCAACAGAAATCGGAGAATCTTTTTGATGATCTTTTGTCTCTAATGATGATACATGAAAATTAATATCAATTGAGGTCGGAGTAAACATCTCACTGACATCGGTTTGATAATCAATCTTTTGATCTATTAATTGATAAATTTCAGCATTAACACTCATCGACGTAGACAACACAAACAGTGGGAGAGATTTAGACATTTTCATGCACACATCCTTGGTGAAAGTTTTCTCGTTGCCTACTTCTCGACAAATTTTTAAAGAGCTTTAGAGAATATTTTCATTTTATCAAAAAGATGCGTTAAGGGATCTAAAGGCAAAAACCTCCCTATTTATGGAAAATGTTTGATGTATTATTTTTACACATTTTTTATGTGATGAAATGCGTGATAATCACTTATCCTATCGCTCTTTGGAGCATTTTGATGATCTAATCAAAACTCTAGAAAAAAATAGGATATTATTTTTATAGGCCAAAACAAAAAAAATAATGTATATATTTATGATAGGCAATAATTACCTGTCACATAACAAAGAGAAGTCTTAATATGGTTGAGCACATTACTCATAATGACAAACAACTAGCAATTATTTTACGAAGCAGTTTTCAAAAAAATGGATTAGAGTTTTTTACTCCAAATGATTTTTCTCAACAACTTGCATATATGAATAGACCAAAAGGATATGTAATAGAACCGCATGTCCACAATCCCGTCTCGCGAACAGTGTTTTTAACCAAAGAAGTTCTTTTTATTAAAAGCGGAAAGGTTCGTGTTGATTTTTATGATGATGAAAAAAATTATTTCAAAAGCACTGTACTAAATACTGGAGATATTATTCTTCTGGCATTTGGTGGGCACGGGTTTGAAATGCTTGAGAATGCTGAAATTATCGAAGTAAAACAGGGCCCCTATGCTGGTGATAAAGATAAAACAAGATTTGAGGCTGTTTCTAATACTAAAATTATTCTAGATTAATTAAGAGAGACTATTATGATTCCTGTGAATGAACCGCTACTAAATGGTAATGAAAAAAAATACTTGATGGAATGTATTGATACCGGCTGGATTTCTAGCGAAGGTCCGTTTATTCAAAAATTTGAAAATAATTTTTCTAAAATGGTGAATCGGAAGCATGGAATTGCTGTCGCAAATGGATCTGCGGCACTAGATATTGCAATTGCGGCGTTAGAACTAAAAGAAGGAGATGAGGTTATTCTTCCGACTTTTACTATTATTTGCTGTGCTAATGCCATTGTTCGAGCAAAAGCTATTCCTGTTGTTGTAGATTCAAATCCAATTACATGGAATATGGATATTTCTCAAATAGAAAAAAAGATTACAAAAAAAACCAAAGCAATAATGGTCGTACATATATATGGTCTACCTGTAGATATGGACCCGATCTTATCTATTTGTCAAAAATATAATTTAAAGTTAATTGAAGATGCTGCTGAGATGCACGGTCAAACATATAAGGGAAAACCTTGTGGTAGCTTTGGAGATATCAGTATTTTTAGTTTTTATCCAAATAAACATATAACCACTGGTGAAGGCGGAATGATCGTAACCAATTGCGACAGACTAGCCTTGCGCTGTAAGTCCCTTCGTAATCTTTGCTTTAAACCTGAACAACGATTTATACATGACGAAATTGGATGGAACTATAGAATGACAAATGTTCAGGCCGCTCTAGGAGTTGCACAACTGGAAAGAATTGAAGAATTTGTACATAAAAAGAGAGAAATGGGGAAATTTTATCTCGACCTTCTTTCGAATATTAAAGATATCCAATTACCGCTAGTGAAAACAGAATATGCTGAAAATATCTTTTGGGTTTTTGCAATTATCATATCCACAAATAATAATTTAACAGCAAAAGATGTTATGCAAAAATTAGCGGATAAAAAAATAGGCACTCGCCCATTTTTTTGGTGTATGCATGAGCAACCAGTCTATCAAAAGATGGGATTATTTCATGGAGAATCATATCCTGTTGCCGAAAACATGGCCCGAAAAGGCTTTTATATTCCAAGCGGATTAGCAGTAACAAAAGAGCAAATGGTAATTGTTGCCAATGCATTAAAAGAGATTTTTGCATGAGCGTATTTGGGAATATTTATTCAGAACTATATGATTTACTGTATCAAGATAAGGAATATCTAAAAGAGGCAATATATATTGAAGAATTAATTGCTCAGTTTTCTACACAAAGTAAAGATATATTAGAATTAGGATGTGGAACATGTAAACATGCTGAAATCCTTGCACGAAGAAATAATTACAACATACACGGAGTCGATTTAAGTCCTGCAATGATTGAAATGGCGAAAAATAGAATTATTACAAATCAATTAGAGAAGAATTTGTCTGTCACATGTGCAGATATTACGTCCTATCGTTGTGAAAAAAAATTTGATGTGGTTTTGTCATTATTTCATGTAATCAGCTATCAAACTTCAAATGAACAAATAATTGCAACGTTCCAAAATGTTGCCAATCATCTTCAAAATGACGGTCTTTTTATTTTCGATTTCTGGTATGGTCCTGCGGTACTAACAGACAGGCCGACTGTAAGAAAAAAAATAATTGAAAATGATCGAATTAAGGTAGAAAGAAAATCTGAACCTACAATGAACTTTTCCGATAGTACAGTCGATGTCTATTTTACTAACCAAATCTTTAATAAAATAGATAATAAAATGATTGAGCAAAAAGAACATCACAAAATGAGATACTTTTTTCAATCAGAAATAAAGCACTACTTGTCTCTTGCTGGTATAAAGCTTGTTGCACATTATGAATGGATGACAAAGTTAGATCCAACAGATAAGAGCTGGTATACAGTCGTTGTAGGTAGAAAATGTTAAGAATTGCCGTTATTGTTGATCGCGAAATATCAGAAGGTGGGGGATTTCAGCATTTATTATCACTGTGCACCCTCTTACAACAAAAAAACTCACAACGATTTGAATTCATATTTTTTACCGATAATAAAAGTAATCCGAAAATATTTTACAAGTTAGGAATCAAATTAATTACCTACACTTATTCACCAATTATAAAATTCTTTGATTCATTAAAATCCAACATAAACATTCACTATCTTCTACACAAGATTCGTCCTGATTTATGTAAGTCCAAGTTTGAGAAAATGCTTGTGGCAAACCAAATAGATTTAGTATTTTTTCCATCGCCATCTCAATATGCGCAATGGATCGGAGATCTAAATTTCGTATATACGATATGGGATATATGCCATCTAGAATGGCCAATTTTCCCAGAGGTTAGAAATAATCTCACTCTTGAAAAAAGAGAACAGATACTCTCTCTTAGTTGTAAAAAAGCATTTAAAGTAATTGTTGATTCTCCGATTAGTAAAACCAACATAATTCAATGCTACAATTTACTACCTACAAAAGTTTTTTCAATTCCATTTATTGCTTCCATTGAAACTCAATCTCCGAATTTAACTATCGACATTAGAACAAAATACAATATTCGAGGTAAATATATCTACTATCCTGCACAATTGTGGCCGCATAAAAATCATAAATATATTGTAGATGTTATTGCCGCATTAAAAGAAGATCATAATATTGAACTTGATGCCGTATTTTCTGGATCAGATAAAGGTAATTGGTTGTATATTAAGCAAATGGCCGAAAAGAAAAATATTTCTCACTTAATTCACTACCTTGGTCTTGTTCCAAATGAAGATGTTCCGATCCTTTATAAAGAATCCATCGCTCTCGTTATGCCAACATTTTTTGGCCCAACAAACATTCCTCCTCTTGAAGCATTTTCTCTTGATACAGTTGTTTGTTACCCCAAGCATCTTAAAGATGGTCTTGGAGATGCTGCACTATATTTTGACATTACAGATTCTGCAACACTTGTACAAATTTTGTTAAATGTCTTAAATAATAAAATCGATAAAAATCTTTTAATAAAAAAAGGTAAAGAAAAACTATCAGAATGCTCAAAAGAAAATTATTGGCAAAACCTAGAAAATATCTTCACAGAATATGAACAAATTAATCGCATCTTTACAAAAAAAATCCAATATAAAACCTAGCGTCGACTAATGCTACTTGAACTTAGATAAAAATTTATTGTCTTTTTGATACCATCTCGAAGAGAAACTTGTGGCGACCATCCCAAAGATTTTATTTTTGATACATCAAGTTTTTTAAGCATCGTTCCGTCAGGATATTTATCATTAAAAACAATTCTTCCCTTAAAACCCATTTCTTGAGCAATTACTTCTACAAGCTCTTTTATGCTAATATCTTCACCAGTACCAACATTAAGCCAATCAGGAACTTCTGTGTCTGACTGCAATAAAAACACACACGCAGCTGCTAAATCATCGACATACAAAAATTCTCTTCTAGGAGTTCCTGTACCCCACGCTTCAAATGTGTCAAGGCCTTCATCTATTGTTTTTTTCATTCGAACAATAAGGCCTGGGATAACATGTGAGTTTTCAGGATGAAAATTATCATTTATTCCATAAATATTTGTAGGCATAACAGAATAGAATTTCTTTCCATACTGTTTTTTAAAACTCTCTGCCATCTTTAGTCCTGCAATCTTTGCAATTGCGTATGGCTCGTTTGTATACTCTAAAGGGGATGTTAGTAAATATTCCTCTTTCATCGGTTGTGGACAATTTTTTGGATAAATACAAGAACTTCCTAGAAAAAGAAGTTTTTCCACATTTACTTCAAATGCCGCCTGAAAAACATTTACTTCTATACTTAAATTCTGAAATATAAAATCAGCTCGGTAAGTATTATTGGCGTGAATTCCTCCAACTTTGGCCGCCGCTAAAAAAACATGATTTGGTTTATGCTTTTTGAAATATTCAAGAACCTTGGTCTGGGAAAACAAATTTAACTCTTCTCTTCCTGGTGCCAAAACATTCGTAAATCCGTTCTTATGCAATTCTCTGACGATGGCCGACCCCACAAGGCCTCTTGCGCCAAGAACTAAAACAATATCATTTTTCTTCATTCCCATGCACCTTAATAAAATATTTCAAACTATGACTAATAACATCCTCAAGATTATAGCTACAAGAAAAACCCAGTAACTTTTTTGCTTTTGTAGAATCACCAACAAGTCTTGGTGGGTCTCCCTCTCTTCTTTTTGAATTAATAATATCAACTTTGTACTTAGAAACCTTTTCAAAAGTATCGACCACCTCTTTAACAGAATATCCATTCTCTGTTCCAAGGTTAAAATCATACACTCCCTGATTCGTATCTAAAAATTTCATCCCTAAAAAATGTGCTCGGGCCAAATCATCAACATGAATATAATCGCGAATACAAGTTCCATCTGGAGTATCAAAATCATTACCAAAAATATGAAAGGCCTTTTTTCCGTTTGAAATATAATTTAAGCAGATATTAGGGATTAAGTGAGTTTCTGGATCATGATTTTCTCCAATTTCTGTTTCTGGAGAACAACCTGCAGCATTAAAATAGCGAAAAATAATCACGTCGATTATTTTTTTTTGCGCTAAATCCTTCATCACCTCTTCCATTAAAAGTTTTGTTTTTCCGTAGGTATTGATCGGTTTTTGTGGATGTAGTTCATTTAACTGATTCGTTTGAGGAATACCAAAAGTTGCACATGTTGAACTAAAAATAAATTTTGGTACTTTGCTTTTAATTGCTGCATCTAAAAGCATTACTGTTTTACTTAAATTCTCTTTATAATAAAGCATTGGGTCTGCTTCACTTTCTGGCACAACGGCCCTTGCTGCAAAATGAAAAATAGCTTCTGGAGAAATTTTAGAAAATAAATTATGAAGATATTCACTATCTGCAATATCTTTTTTGTGAAAAACTCCGTATTTATGCATCTCTTTATTTGGAGAGGTGGAAAAATTATCAATAATATGAACGTCGTATCCTTGATTATAAAGATACTTGCACATATGAGAACCAATATAGCCATTGCCACCTGTTACGATGACACTCTTTTTCACGATAAGGCCTCCAAATCGGCATTAACCATTATCGACACTAACTCTTCAACACTCGTCTTTGGCTCCCAACCAAGATGTTCTTTGGCCTTCGCTGGATCACCGATTAAAAGCTCAACTTCTGTTGGTCTAAAATATCGAGGATCAATTCTTACAACCTCTTTGCCTGTTTTTTTATTAATTGCATACTCTTTAATTGTTCCTCTTTCCCCACACCACTCTATCTCGATTCCTGCAGATCTAAATGACATTTCAACAAAGTCTCTTACTGATGTAGTTTTGCCTGTTGCCAATACATAATCATCCGGTTTATCTGCTTGAAGCATCAACCACATTCCTTCTACGTATTCTTTGGCATATCCCCAATCTCTCATTGCATCGAGATTTCCTAGATACAATAGATCTTGCTTACCTTTTTTAATTGCAGCTGCGGCCATCGTTATTTTTCTTGTAACAAAGGTCTCTCCTCGTCTTGGAGATTCGTGGTTAAACAAAATACCATTGCATGCAAACATTTTATAAGCTTCTCGATAATTTATCGTTATCCAATAGCCATAAAGTTTTGCCACAGCATATGGACTTCTTGGATAAAAAGGAGTGCTCTCTTTTTGCGGAATTTCTTGAACTAAACCATAAAGCTCACTTGTTGATGCCTGATAAAATCTGGTCTTATTTTCTAAACCACAAATTCTAATTGCTTCAAGAAGTCGCAATGTTCCAACGGCATCAACATTTGCAGTATACTCCGGAGACTCAAATGAAACCTGAACATGACTCATTGCCCCTAAATTGTAGACTTCATCTGGTCTAATTTCTTGCATCAAACGGATTAAGTTTGTTGAGTCGCTTAAATCACCATAGTGCATATAAAAATTAGTATTAAGATGAGGATCAAGGTATATGTGATCTACTCTTTGAGTATTAAAAGATGATGCTCTTCTTTTTATTCCATGAACTTCATAACCTTTCTCAAGTAAAAATTCTGCTAAATAAGAACCATCCTGACCTGTAACTCCAGTAATCAGTGCTTTTTTCATAAACTAACCTCAGACTAAATTTTGTATAGTAAAAAATATCTTTTTTTTGTTAAAGTTGCAACAATCCAAATCTATATTGATGCCCACATTACAAGAACAATTGACACAGCACAAACAATACTTATTCTGTCTGTGATTGCAAACTTCACTGGATCATCTTTTATTTCTCCCTTATGGGCCCTTAACCACATAGAACTAATCCAATACAGCAAAACAAAAATACTAGGCCATAGCCATTCTCGATGCAAATAATGGTCATTTCCCCCACCGATATAAACGTAAAGAGCAAAAACCAATACAGATAGATATCCACACAAAACACCAAAAATTTCAATTATTGCAGTGTCATCCATTGCATATCCTCTTCCACTGCTTACAATTTGCCCACTTTTTTCAAACTCACTAAGCAAATCACTAAATCGCTTAAGATAGGCAAGACTTAAAAAAACAAAAAATGAAAACAAGATCAACCACTCAGACAATGGAATGCCTGTTGCAACTCCACCCGAAAAAAGCCGAATAATATAAAAAGATGTTAAAATAAATACATCTAATAAAATTATACGCTTTAACCACGAACTATATGCGATGTTCAAAAGTATATAAACAAAAAGACAAGTCATAAATGCAACATTTGACAAAAGATAGGCACAAATAATTATAAAGAAGAGTAATGCTACAATTAAGAAAAAACCATATTTAATAGACAAATTTCCAGAAGCAAAAGGGCGATACTTTTTTTTAGAATGTTTTCGATCATTATCTAAATCAAATAAATCATTCATCACATAGACGCTAGATGCAAGCAAAGAAAATGAAATAAAAGCAACCAGCGCATTTATCCATAACTCTAATTCAAAAAAACGGTGTGCGAGCAAAAATGGAACAAAAATTAGCAAATTTTTAGACCACTGATGAGGACGAAGAGCTTTATAAATATAAAACAAGACTTTCTGATTTTTCGGTTCATGTAATATTAGGTTATCAATTTTTTTTAATAATTTTTTACTATCAGTAACTGCGATTGCACCTTTTGCGGCCCTCCACACCGAAACATCGATTTCACTATCACCAATATAGTCAAAACCTTTTTCTCCAAATTTGCTAACCAGAAACTTTGCTTTATTCTCTCCTGTCAAATTATGATCTATTTGTGTTCCATAAGCCGCTGTAAACGGATGTGGAGATCCTAAAAAACTTTTTGCAACATTTTCATGCGATCCAGTTACCAAGACAACCTCTCGTCCAAGAATTCTTGCTTTTTCACAGTATAATTTTACAGATTCATTTATCGGCCACAACTCAGTTGAAAAATTTTGATAGCACTCAAGCTTTGTTTTAAAAAAAGACTTTCCCTTTAAAAGCCAGGCAATCATAAAAAAAAGCAACCACGGTTTTTTCTTTAGCACAACAATTAATGTTTCAAACAAAACATCAGTTTTTAAATATGTTCCATCTAAATCGACACATAAAGGCAAATCATTTGATTTCATATCTAATATCTCACTTCAGCATACAAAATGTTATTTCTCTATTTTGTTTAAATTGCTCTCCCGTAATCCGAGGAAACACTGTTTTTGTTAAGATACAATCATTAATTGTATTCGAAGAAACCCACGTTATTTTTTCAGGGTACTTCATCTGCAAACTATATATCCAACTACCAAAATCCTTAGATTCCACAAAAAAATGGCCTCCCGAAGTTACAAATGATTCCAATTTTTTATACTCTGCATTTAACTTAAATGAGTAATAGGAATTATAAATATTCGTTGTAACAAAAACCTGAATACACGTAATACTTAAAAGTACTAAAAAAAAGTTACCTACCTTTTTTACTACAACTTCATTTGTAGTTTGAATAAACATGAGGGCAAAAATCGGCACACTCCATGAATAAGGAATTAAGCGGGCCCAATCAGATTTTGGTAGTATAACAACACATAAAACCGCATACAAGTATAGAAAAACTCTTAAATCCTTTTGCTTAATAAAATAGATTAAAAATAAAAATAGTATTCCTATAAAAACATATATATAAAATGGGCCCAAGGCCAAAGTCGTATGATCTGCACCTGCTCCAATGCGAATAGTTTGATAAGCATAATTAACAAAAAAATTAAGTGCAAAATTATTAACATCTCCAAGATTATTCAACATCAAGGAAACTCTACTGTGAGATTTTAACTTTTCGGCCAATTTGTAAAAAATTTCATCATCAATTTTTTCAGGCAAGTGAACTTTTATAAAACTACCTATATTTAAAATCCTTTCATCATACTCTACAACTTTACTTTGATTTAGAGGATAAAATGGATCTTTAAATTTTATTAAATTATTTCCATAAACATAAAGGCCAGATATCGCAACAATCCCAAACCATATTGACGCGTTATATATTAAAGCTTTAATTTTTTGCAATGACAGCTGAAGCAAAATTATACCAAGAAAGATTCCACCGAAACAAAAAACACTAAAGATAACTCCGCTATATTTTAAATTGGCAACAATTACCAAAGATAAAATTAGAGGCCATAAAACATATCGCTTATTACAATCTTCAAAAAAATCATAGGCTTCAAAACAAGCAAATAATATAAAGGCATACATAACCCCATCTAGATAAAAACTATGCATTTGAGTTACAGAAATGGGATTAAATGCCAAAAGTGTTGAAAATAAAATACCACGAAAGCCAAGGATTTTTTTCTTATTACAAAAAGACAATGCTTTGCAAAACACAACAATCATTAACCAAAAATTAACAAACTTCACTGCATTTATATTTAAAAAAATATTTAACCAAGAAGCCTGAACAATCCACTGGGCCTTGGGATAATGATTAACCCACAACAAATTCTTTATAACAGTATCATCTAAATAATATAAAAATGGATTCCAGCCACGTGCTAATTCAAATACCGCCGGTTGATGATAAAGTTGCCCATCTTCGCTATTGTCAAAAAATAGAGATGCTAAAAGCGCAGAAAAACAAATAACAAGTAATGTTGATAATAATAAAACTAAAACACTTTTAATTCTTTTGGTACTTTCAACACTACGGTACTCTAAAAACCAATAATAAGTCATTGGCAATAAAGACAATAAAATATTTATTCCACCTAAGGAAATTTTAACACCAAACAATAATTCTATATAATGAAAAATAACTCCAACAAAAAAAATGCAAAAATAAAAAAGAATCTGCCCGTTTACCCACAATTTTAAATGATCAAATAAACTCATTTATATTTCCTTACAACAAGATAGATTGTCGAACGAAGCAGCAACCACGCCGAATACCCATACGTCTTCATCATCATTTCTAAAGTCATTGGCAACATCCGTAATAAAAAAAATACAGAATGAACTTTTGGAAAATGTTTTTGCTGAAAATAAAGTTCACATTCGAATTTGGATTCTAAAGATGATATATTCTTTGCCAAATTATTACATCCTCCAAGCCCCCTCATATGATCCACATGCGCTGTCGGAATATAATAATTTTTATATCCTAGTTTTTTAATTCTCAAATAAAGATCTGTTTCTTCTCGTAATGCTGTCTTTTGAAAATACTCATCAAATCCTTGCGCTTGTAAAAAAACTTCTTTTTTTACGGCCCAATTACAACCCCTAACGCCATCTACAAGTACAGGACTGAGTCCTACTTGATCAAAATTATTAATCATGAATGAATTGTCAAATATGCGACCAATATATATCCCATTTAATTTATACTGATTTTCACTAGCACTATCTGAAACTCCTAATTCATAAATACGAAGTAATAAACTCTTAAACCAACTTCTATTAGCACTTTTTGGGTGTACTGTTTCTCTACCACCAAGGGCCCCAACATTTTTTATCTGAAATAATGCATGCTGATGTTCTAACAAGCAATTCTTTGAAACAATTACATCATCATCAAAAAACACCAAATGTTCTCCTTTTGATATTTTAACTGCATAGTTTTTTGCAATTGTTACAGATGGTAACGACTGTCCTGTAATATGAATAAATCGTAATTTCAAACTGTCATCTATCAATACAGAAGAATCCTTTTGATGTTTGATATATGTATATTTTAAAGGATCAAGAGAGTTAAAAAAATCCATTAAATCAAGTGATGGAGAATTTTGATCACTTAAAATAACTTCATGACATAAATCAATAAATTCGTTTTGCAAATCAATAAGAGAACGAAGAGTTCTTATAATAACATCTTTATCTCTGCCATATGTCGGAATTATTATACTTATAGTTTTTTTCACAAGGACTCTTTTTTACTTTTAAAATTTATCTGAGAAATTGAATAAAAAAACATTATTAAAAAAAGATTCTCTCCATCCCACAAAGTTGCCTGAAATTGGCCGGAAACAAAAAGAGAAACAACAAAAGGAATTCCTATTTTGCCGATAATATCATCTCTTGCATACATCTCCTTAAACCAGAAAATATGAAATAATAACAAAAAGAGAAGTCCAATAAATCCTGTAGATGCTAATTGTTCAAAAAAATTACTATGAGCATCTCCAGAGAAGTAGGCCATTGGAATCTTCCACTTTTCTTTTAACGCCTTAACGTTTGGCTCAAAATTTCGATAACCAATACCGAAAAAAGGCTTTTCCTTTGCAACCATAATAGCTGTTTCATATTGCGCTAAACGAATTTCTAAAGAATGCATTCTTTTTGCGGAATAAACAAGCTCCTTTACCTTTGGAACAAATAAAAATGAACTGACCAATAAAATAATCGCTCCAACGATGCCATAAACAAATAATTTCTTATTTTGTTTAAACATAAAAAATGGAATAGCACAAATCATTGCCAAAATAGCTCCTCTATCATACGAAAGATAAAGTCCTACACCATTAATAATTAATACCGCAACTAACCAAAAGCGAGGAAGCTTAAAACTATGTTTTTTTTCTAACAATATCCCTAAAACAATGATTAGGAAAAATTGTAATCCATAACCATAACTCATATACATTCCATACATTCCACAAGCTCGACACTCATGACAAGATGGAGTCATTCGCAAATAATTATACCCCGTATAAAGAGCAATAATACCAACAACAGTTACAAGCGTTGTGCTAAAAAGATAAATTTTTAAAAGCAAAATTTTTGTTTTTTTTTCACACCTATTTAAATAAAAACTAAGTGCAGGAATGCTAAGTAGGGCCACTAAAAAATATTTTAATTTGAAAATATTTTTTATAGGTTTCGCGATATCTGGAGCAGCCAACACAGAAATAATATCTATTACTATGACAATCATAAGCATTTTTGTCGATAGAGATGGTCGATAAGTATTATTCTTTAAAGTAACGTATGTAAAATATATAGCTGGTAATAATATAAGAATATGGAAAACTGCCATAAAACTAAATGCTGTAAACATAAATAATGATAAAACAAGCAATGAAGAAAAAATCATTTTTGATAGATAATTTTCAAATATATGATTTGTTTTTATCATCTTAAACTCCTGGCATAATTTATCTTTTCAACTAAATCCTGATGAGTATATTATAAGAGGCTCATCTTGTAAAAAGATTCTATTGTATTAAGGATTGATATTATGAAAGACATTAAACTGGATAAATTAAAAGTTGTATTACTTCACGACTGGTTGACAGGATTTCGTGGTGGAGAGAGGGTATTTGAGGTCTTTTGTGAAATGTTTCCAAACGCTCCTATTTACACCCTGTTTCACAAAGAAGGTTCGACTTCTGACTTAATTGAAAAACATCCAATAACATCATCTTTTTTAAATAAACTACCATTTGTAGATAAACATTACAGAAAACTACTACCGCTATTCCCTTGGGCCGCAGATCAATTAAGAATTATTGAAGAAGATGCTGATTTAGTAATTAGTAGCTCTCACTGTGTAATTAAAGGAGTTAGAAAACCATCAAACGCAAAACACTTAAGCTACATCCATAGCCCTATGCGCTATATGTATGATCAGTTTACAACCTATTTTGGTAGTGAGGCTCCAAGACTTCATAGAATTGGGGCAAAATTTTTTCGACCATATCTTACAAATTGGGATTTAAAAAGTAATAAAAATGTAGATTTAATGGTAGCAAATTCAAAATTTGTACAAAATAGAATCAATACTTATTACAAAACAGACTCACTAGTAATTCATCCATTTGTAGAACTTAAAGATTTTAGACAAACTCAAAAAAGTAATATTCAAAAGCAAGATTATTACCTAATGGTAAGTGCATTTGCTCCAAACAAAAGACTCGATCTTGCAATAGATGCCTTTAATTTTTTAAGATTACCTTTAAGAATTATTGGGGGAGGCCAACAAGAAGAGCAATTAAAAGAAATTGCCGGGCCAACGATTCAGTTTTTGGGTCAAACAGGTAGAGATGAAATTATAAAACAGTTTGCAGGAGCAAAAGCATTCATTTTTCCAGGGGTTGAAGATTTTGGAATAACACCTCTTGAATCTCTTGCCTCTGGAACTCCTGTTATTGCCTATAAAAAAGGTGGGGTTTTAGAAACTCTAAACGATGATGTTGCAATCTTTTTTGATACTCCAAGTAGCTCTTCTTTATGCGATGCTGTTTTAAGGTTTGAAACAAAAACGTTTCAAAAAGAAACACTCTTTTCTCAAGCAGAAAAGTTTTCCAAAGAATCTTTTAAAATCAAAATAGAAACAGCAATCAAATCATTATTTTAAGTAACCAAGGAATATAAAAAATGGAGAATAAAACAAGAGTAGCAAAGCTTAAACAAGCACTAAAGGAAAGGATTTTAATCTTAGATGGTGCCATGGGTACGATGATTCAAAAAGAGAACTTAACAGCTAAAGACTTTGGAAAAGAAGAGTATGACGGTTGCAATGAATATTTAACAATAACAAGACCAGATGTAATTTCTAAAATTCACAGACTTTATCTTGAAGCTGGTGCAGATATTATTGAGACAAACTCTTTTGGGGCAACTCCTTTAGTATTAAAAGAGTATAATCTTGAAGATCAATTTGAAACTCTTAATAAAAAATCAGCACAGCTTGCGCGATCTGTTGCTGATGAATTTACGACAAAAAATCCAAATAAAACTAGATTTGTTGCTGGATCAATGGGACCGACAACAAAAACTCTCTCCTTAAATTCAGATATTAGTTTTGATGAGCTTTCGCATCAATTTTATCTACAGGCAAAAAATCTTGCCATCGGTGGGGTAGATTTCTTTTTGGTGGAAACATGTACAGACTCTTTAAATATCAAGGCAGCATTATCGGCAATTCAAAAAGTAAACGATGAACTTTCTTTAGAGATTCCTATTGCGATTTCTTTAACAATTGAAGCATCGGGAACAATGCTTGCTGGACAGTCTCCAGAAGCGGCAATTGCAAGCTTTAACCATCTAGATCTAATATATATCGGGATCAACTGCGCAACGGGCCCTTCTCAAATGAGAGATCATGTTCGAGTAATTTCAAAGATGAGTAACAATCCTGTTTCATGTGCTCCAAATGCAGGTCTTCCTGATGAAAATGGGAACTATTTAGAAACGCCAGCAATGCTTGCAGAGGTCGTTGCTCAATTTGCGAGTTCTGGTTTTTTAAATGTTGTTGGTGGTTGTTGCGGAACAACACCTGCTCATATTAATGCAATATTTGAAGCTGTAAAAAATATATCTCCAAGATCATTGCACAAGTATGAAATATCTTATCTCTCACAAATTGATTTTTTAGAAATCACAAATGATAAAAGACCGATACTAGTTGGAGAAAGAACAAATAGTATTGGATCAAAAAAATTTCGAGATTTAATTGCTGCAGATAAAATTGAAGAAGCAGCAGAAATTGCAAAGTCTCAAATAAAAACAGGAGCAGATATTATTGATATCTGTTTGGCCAACCCCGATCGCAATGAACTTGTAGATATGGAGCGGTTTTTAAAAGTTGTTACAAAAAAAATCCGTGTTCCAATAATGATTGATTCTACTGATGATAAAGTAATTCATAAAGCACTTACCATGTGTCAAGGCAAAGCAATTATCAATTCAATTAACCTTGAAGATGGGGAAAAAGGATTTGAAAAAATTGTACCTCTTGCCAAAGAATTTGGTGCAGCGTTGGTTGTTGGATGTATTGATGATAACAAAGATGATGGTATGGCAAAATCCAGAGATAGAAAACTTGCGATTGCCAAAAGATCTTATGATATTTTAGTTAGTAAATTTAAGTTTCCAAAGGAAGATATTTATTTTGATCCATTGGTTTTTCCATGTGCAACAGGAGATAGTAATTATTCCGGACTGGCCATCGAAACGATTGAGGGCCTAAGGCTTATAAAAAAAGAGTTCCCTGCATCAAAGTCCGCAATTGGATTATCCAATGTTTCTTTTGGACTTCCTGCAAGTGGTCGTGAAGTTTTAAATAGTGTTTTTTTATATCACTGCACTATTGCAGGTCTTGATTTGGCCATTGTTAATGCCGAAAAGTTAAAACGATACGCAACGCTATCGCCAGAAGAAAGAACAATGGCGGAAGACGTACTATTTAACAATCATGAAGATGCAGTAAATATTTTTACAGAATATTTTAGAGGTAAAAAAAGTGAGCAATCAAAAAGTAATATCGAAAATATTTCTGTCGATAAAAGAATTGAAAGCTATGTTATAGAAGGCTATAAAGAGTTTTTAATAAAAGACTTAGATATTCTTTCAAAATCCAACTCTCCTCTTGAAATTATCAATGGGCCATTAATGAATGGAATGAAAGAGGTGGGGAAACTGTTTAATGAAAATAAATTGATTGTTGCCGAAGTGTTACAGTCGGCAGAAGTCATGAAAGCTGCAGTCGATCACTTAAAACAATATATGGATAAAAATAGTGAAGCCCATCATATAGGAACAATGCTTCTTGCGACAGTTAAGGGCGATGTTCATGATATTGGCAAAAATTTAGTAGAGATTATTTTATCTAATAATGGATTTAATGTAATAAATCTTGGAATAAAAATTTCATCAGATGAACTTATTGCAGCAGTAAATAAATATAATCCAGACATGATTGGTCTTTCTGGACTTTTAGTAAAATCTGCTCTTCAAATGGAGTCAACTGCTGAAGATTTTTCTTTTGCAGAAATTAAAACTCCTATTATAGTTGGTGGAGCTGCCCTAACTAGAAATTTTACCGAATCAAGAATTCAAGAAAAGTATAAATCTGGGAAAGTATATTATGCAAAAGACGCAATGGATGGATTAAAAATTGCACTACAGATTATGAATAAAAATTAATATGCCGATAATACCACAAACTCCTATTGATTTTAATCGCCATGTTTTAAAGAATGTATCGATTCAAACGATATGGAAATACATAAACAACAAAATGCTTTTAGGAAAACATCTTGGTATATCTGGCAAAATAATAGAAAAAATTACATCCAAAGATTACAAATTAGATCACACCATACAAGAAGAAAAAAAAGCTTTTGAAATATTATCAGTAGTAGAGCACGTAAAACAAAAATATGAGAAAACACATTTTATTCCACAAGCAATTTTTCAATTTTTTGAATGTAACAGTAAAAATAATGATATAATTTTATATCCTACAGGTACAAAAGAAGTAATTATCAATTTCCCTCGTCAAAAAAAAGATAATGGTTTATCCATTGCTGACTATATTTTACCTATAACTTCAAATCAAAAAGATAGTATCTCTATGTTTATTGTTTCTGTCGGCAAAAATATCAGGCAAGAAGTAGAAAAATTAAAAAGTGAAGGTAAATATTTAGAGTCTCACATTATTGCAGCACTTGCTTTAGAATCAGCAGAAGCGATGGCCGAATGGCTGCATGAAGAAATCAGAAGAATGTGGGGAATTAAAGATCGAGTAGATTTATCTCTACTTGAAAAATTTCAAGCAAAGTATCAAGGCAAGCGCTACTCTTTTGGCTATCCCGCTTGTCCTGATTTAAATAATCAAAAACTACTATTTGATCTTTTAAAACCTGAAGCAATTGGAGTTTCTCTTACAGAAGAAATGATGATGGAACCTGAGGCCAGCGTTTCTGCAATCGTTGTTTACTCAAAAGAGGCGCAATATTTTAGTATTTAAAAAAAATTATTTATTTCGCCATTTATCTAAAAATAGATTAAAGCTATCTTGCACTTCCATAAAAAAGTCATGATCTCTAAATCTAACATTATCGGTTGTTTCCCCTGAATTAAGCATATCCAAATGCTTTTTTAATCTATAGATCGGCCCTGCAATTTTATGAGATAGCAAAAAGCCACCAGCAACAATAATCATTAACACAAGTAAATAAGTAACAGAGATCACTCTCTCTGAAAAAATATAAATCTCTTGAATTTTGGGTATCAAATACTCTGGCAACCCTGGATCATTTTGAATTTCTGCAAATATGTATAGATTTAAAAAATAAAATATAGCAAAAGTAACAAGAAAAAAAGCAACAAAAAATCCAACTACAGTAAATTGAAGCTTTGGATTAATAATGATTTGGTATCTTTGATATTTATATTGTGAAGGTTTGCGACCTAAAAACGAAACAAGCTTTTCTCTTATTCCCATATAAAAATCTCCATTATTTATTGGCTTTTATATAATTCTAATCTTTTTTCAAATTATAGCAAACTCAAAAAAATAGTGGAGTTTTTTACTGCAGGACTAAAGATAATAATCATTAAGCAGTATATCGACTATCGGCACCCAGCCCTTGCCCTTAATGTTTACTCTTTTTATTAATTGAAAATTAACTTCCTCTTTCATTGATGTATTCCGATATTGATAAATATCTTTTCGCCAATTTTTTTCTAGTCCCAAAATCAAAACATCGGGATGGTTATTTTTACTTTCATCAATCCACTTTCCATTAGTGACTTTCATCAGGTCTCCATCCCAATTATTAGGAGTGGAAACCTCCATCATATAATCTTTTGTAATGTATGCATCATTGAAAGGTTCTAATGCGTAAGTTGCATCAACATCAACCTCATCATTGGCCAAATAAATCTTCACATTAACAGTTAATTTATCTTTTTTTGATTTGATCCAATGAAGTTCAAATGCATGAATTGGATAATTCCATACTCCATCGCCTGGATCAAGATCTGCTTCAAGCATTTTCCCCTGTCCTAATGTTAAAAATAAAGCGCGAATAAAATCATCTGGACTAACATCATCAAAAAATTCCTGAGAATCATTTACTCCATCATTTCGATAAGAATTTCCGATTGATTCAGAAACAAAAAACTGAGCACCATTATAAATTGTTGCCAAGATTCCCTTAATATCGGCAGGAGTAAAATCAATGCCTAAAATGTTTTTTGTTGTACTGGGCTCTGGAAAATCAAAATTAGAAAGTGCCCAACCTGTACATTTCCCTGCATAACCGGCCACTTCATAATGTGGATGATCTGGCCCATCTATGTAATGAATCTCTAACTCTCTTTTGGCCGCGTGTGTTTGAAGGTTAAATGACATATTAGAATCAGTCATCATTTCAACATACTTATGAACAAATAAATCAAATTTTAAAAGTGGAGATAGTTTTCTTGCATTATTTGCCATCAAGGAATCAATCAATCGAGTACACTCTTTAGAATATGAAGCAAGACAAGCATCTACTTTACTGACAAATTCAATACTTAATCTCTCTCTACCATTGCCATCATCCCATCCCAAGGCCAAATCAGCAGATGACATCGACCACCAAGATCCAGGCCATGATGGTCTTTGTGTTTGTGCAGACATACTTCCAGAATTTTGCGTCAAATCGATATATTGAGAAAATGCCACAGGAGTTACTACAAAAATTAATAGAATAGTAGTTATAAACGCTTTCATTTTTTATCTCCCTCTATATTCATTTTATTATCTAATCGAAATAAATATAAAGAGCTAATAAAAGCATGAGGGTATGTAATTTTTTTACAAATTCCTTCTACAAAGAACCATGATTACACCGCATTTACGATACTATTTACAAGTTCTGAGTATTTAGAGTGCCCCCAGATAATAACTTTATGTTCCGCCAATTTGCTATAAACAGGTCTTTTGTGTCTTTGGTCTTCTATATTTTTTATGAAACTTTCAAGATTTTTTAAATGTGCCTGAAATATTTTTTCTTCATCATTAGTTAAAAAAATCTTTTTTACTTTCAAGAATGCATCATTTTCTTTTTGCTTAGAGAAATAATTATTAACCAATGATACAAATAACTCTTTTACTTCCTCTTTGATCGCTGATGCACTATTAATAAGTCGCAACTGTCCTTTAAAAATATCTGCATTTAAAAAATAGTGTCCTTTATTGTAAGAAACGATATTCTTCATTGATAACAATGGAAGAATATTTAGCAATAAAGAACTATCTAGGTTCGTATCAAGAGATAGTTCCTCTAAATTTTTTGATTTTTTTGCCAAAGACTCTAATACAATTCTCTCTATAACAAGTAGACCGTCGTTTGATGTAGTCATAACATTCTCCTTATGCAATTAACACACTGTCTTGTTTAATATTTGTAATCTGTTTTAAATTCCAAAGATTTAATTTTCGCTGTAAGTATAATTCAACATCTTGTATGGCATCTAATGACAGCTTTTTTAAACACTCATCAGCTAATGTACAAAGAGATCGTGTAAATCCACTTTTTTTCTCGATCAATTCTTTTATTATCTCATATTCTGCGAGCTTCATTGTTGACCCATTTAATATTCGAAACATTCTTGTTATTTGAATTCCTGTTTCATAAGACATCTCTTTTAGCGTTGGATTGTTGCTAAGTTGTAAATAGCGATTAAGAATTTCTTTTTGAGTATTTTTTTGCATGATCTCTCCTTCTTGTTTAAGTTGTAATAATAGTGTTTATAAAAATACATATTGCAGATCATGTGCCAAAGTTTCTTTATTTGTGGCTTAATAAAAATTCAGACAGTTAAGGTTATATTTTTATAATTTCAAAAGAAAACTGTTTCAAAATCGAAACATTTTGTTGCAAAAATGAAACACTCCCATATATTCTGAGCACACAATAACAAAAAAACAGGACCATTTTATGAACATTAAAGAACTTATTCGAACGATCCCAGATTATCCTAAAAAAGGTATTATGTTTCGAGATGTCACAACACTGTTAAGCGATGCGAAAGGTTTTGGGGCAATGATTGATCAATTCAAGACAAGATATCAAAATCAAAAAATTGATCTTATTGCAGGAATTGAGGCAAGGGGATTTATTGTAGGAAGTGCTCTTGCCTATGCGTTAAATATTGGATTTATCCCAATAAGAAAAAAAGGCAAACTACCTGGGAAGACGATAAGCGAAAGCTACCAGCTTGAATATGGAACAGACACTATTGAAGTTCATGAAGGCTCAATTGCAAAAGGACAACAGGTTCTTTTAATGGATGATCTTATTGCGACAGGCGGGACCGCATTAGCTGCGGCTTCACTGATCAATAAACTCGGAGGAGACTTGGTAGAAGCAGCTTTTATTGTAGACTTACCAGATTTAGGTGGTCACAAAAAATTAATTCAAAAAGATATTAAAGTATTTACTTTGTGCGAGTTTGAAGGAGATTAGAAGCGCTCTCCAACCCTATCACCTAAGCAAACATAAGTTTCTATTTTTTTATCTGTCATTTCTAGGATTGTTTTATCAGGGGTCCAAGCTCCTTTTTGACCAATAACAATTACGGTTGAACCGCCAAATAAGAAATATCCTTTTTCTTCTCCGCGCTTTACTACCTTATTATATGGAGACTGAATAATTTTTCCCACACATGTCGCCCCAACCTCAATATAAGCTAAAATACCAAAATTTTTAGTTTTCAAAATCGTTATATGCCTTTCATTTGTAATAAAAATATCCTCTTTTGCTTTTAATGCAACAGGATTCACCGAATGTAGGTTGCCAAGAACTTCATACTGATCAAGAATTTCTGCATCATCTGGAAAATGAAAACGATGATAATCAACGGGACAAAGTCTTGCAATAAGTAGTGGTCCATCTTTAAAAGTATTAAGCCATTTGCTATTTGATACTAGTAAATTAAAATCTAAGAATTTTCCTTTAACAGGAAATATTTGTTCATCTTTAATTTCTTTAAATCCAAGATAGCGCCCCTCTGCAAATGCTGGCATAATATTTTGATCTTCAATAAATATTCTTGCCTTATTTTTAAGGGCCCTAATAAAAAATTGATTAAAGTTTTTAAATCCATCTTTGGGAACTTCAAATTGCTCCATATCTATTTCATAATTTTTAATAAATGCAGCAATTTTTCTTCTGCTTAATCTCGTGTTTTGCAATGCTCCATATATTTTAGAAAAAACTTTCTTTGTTATAATTGTGGCCAAGATTTTTCCAATAAAAGTATTGTATAAAAAACGAATAAATTTATTTCCATAAACTTTTTCTATAAAAAACATATTTTTTTGACGATCAAATACTTGTATCATATCGCATTATCTCCATATTTATGATAAGTATAGATAACTAACAATTGGAGTGTATATGAAAAAATTTATTGTGCTGTGTTTTTTCTTTTCATTTTTATTTTCAATCACACAGATTAATGCACAAGAAGCAAAAAGCCTCATAGAGCATGAAAAAAACACAATTGAAGTTTTTGAAAAAAATAGATTTTCAGTTGTTAATATAAGTAGTCTTAAAACAGCAAAAGACTTCTGGACGATGGATGTTCATGAAATACCTGCAGGAGTTGGCTCTGGATTTGTTTGGGATAGTCAGGGACACATTGTTACAAATTTCCATGTGGCCCAAGGAGCAGATAATTATTTAATTACTTTTTATAACGATCCAAAACAGTATAAAGCAAAACATGTTGGCGGATATCCATTTAAAGATATTGCGGTATTAAAACTTGTAGAGATGCCAAAAACATTAATCCCAATTGTTCCAGGTAATTCTAAGAATCTTTTAATTGGTCAAAAAGCCGTTGCGATCGGCAACCCTTTTGGTCTTGATAGCACTGTTACTCAAGGAATTGTGTCTGCACTTAATCGCAAGATTAATGGGATTGGAGGTGTTACTATTAATGGAATTATCCAAACAGATGCAGCAATTAATCCCGGTAATTCTGGAGGGCCTTTAATCGACTCTAGAGGAATGGTAATTGGCATGAATACAATGATCTATAGCGGCTCTGGAACAAGTTCTGGTGTTGGGTTTGCAATTCCTATAAATACAATTAATCAAATTGTTCCTCAACTTATAAAGGATGGGAAAGTAACTCGTCCTGGCCTTGGTATTGGCGTTATGGAAAATCCATATGGTGAAGGAATGTGTATTACCTATATAAAAAAAGGCAGTCCTGCTTACACTGCAGGCCTTAGGGGAATATTAATCGATAAATTTGGTAGAAGAAGAATTGGCGATATAATCATCTCGATTGATGATAAAACGACAAACTCATATGACGAGATCTACAATATTTTAGAAAATTATAAAATTTCCGATGTTGTAGAGATCACATATCTCAGAAATAATGAAAAGAAAAAATTAAAACTAAAATTATCAGAGGTCGAGTAAGCTCTCGACACTTGATGGAATATTTAAAAGCTCGCCTTTGTCATTGATAAAGACAGCTTTTTCGTTTTGCCATCTATTACTGGGTAGATCATGTGTAGACATTAAAATTGCGATATCGTGTTTTTGCGCTAAATCATAAATTTTTTTCCGCACTTGATCTTTTATCCATATATCTAAAAAATTAAATGGCTCATCTAAAATCAAAAGACAAGGCCTCTGTACAAATCCTCTTGCAATTAAGACTCGCTGTTTTTGTCCATCACTTAATATATTAAAATTTGAATGCAGTATATCCTCTAAAAAAAATTCTTTAACCATCTCGTCTATAATGCTTAAATCATCTCGAGATAGTAATGAAAACATCGACTGATGCGGTAAGCGACCAATTGATAACACATCAAAGACTGTCAAATCTAATACTTCTATTTTACTTGCCAATACACAAGAAACAATCTTTGCATATTCTTGTATCGAATATGACTCAATCCTTTTTTCGCATATAAATAATTCACCTGCAATTTTATCTAATAGTCGAGATGTCGTTTTTAAAATAGTACTTTTCCCTGTCCCATTTTTACCGCATAGATAACAAACCTCTTTTGAAGAAATACTTAGATCAAAAGGAAGAATACCTTTCCCATCACAATTAAAGGAATTTTTTACGCCTACATGAAGTTTTTGGGCCTTTATTATAACACTCATTGAGGATTACCTTTTCTATATCGATAAAGCATGAGTAAAACAACTGGAGCACCAAAAAGGCTTAAAACTGAATTTAATAGGACCATACCTCCAGAACATGAAACAACAATCATAGGGACAAGTGCAAACAATGCCCCAATAAAAAATGATGCTGGAAATAAGAAAATATGTTTTCTACTTGTTACAACCATTCTTGCAATATATGGAGAAACAATTCCTATAAATATTATCGGACCAACAAGTGATGTCAAAACACCAACCATTAATGATACAGAAATTAGAGAAATATTTCTTATTTTTAAAACATTAATGCCTAAGGTCTTTGCGTAATCAATTCCAAACATTAAAGCATCTAATGGTCTTGATAAATAAATAGACACCAAAGAAAACAAAAAAACAAAACAAATGAGAAAAAACAGCTTCTCATCGTACACTCTATCAAAACTTCCCTGACTCCATAAAAAGAAAGAACGCAATTCATCGCTATGTGATAAACTTACAAGAATACCAGTCAAGCCAGAAAGAAGATATCCTAAAACTACTCCAATTATTAAAATAGAATATAAATCACTTCTATAGTTTAAAAGTACTAATAGGACAAAAAGAATTAAAATTCCGCCAATTGCAGCAAAACCACTTTGTCCAAGTATTTGTACCCATAAAGGTAGCTCGGGAATAAAACTTCCAACCATAATCCATACAACAACACCAAAAGATGCTCCACTATTAACACCAAGAATATAGGGATCTGCCAAAGGATTTTTAAAGACTGTTTGCATTATACAACCCATTATTCCAAGGGCCCCACCAGATAAGAGTGCGGTTAAAATTTTTGGGATTCTAAATTTTTGTAAAATTAAAAAAGTTGTGGATGAAGTGTTAAAAAAATCATTTAAAATCAAATTGTAGTCACCAACAAAAACAGATGTCAGAATCATAATAAATATAATTACAACTAATATAAATAAAACTCTTAGATCTTTTTGCACTTGATTCATAGTTTTTTATACCACCGTAATTTGCAATCAGGAAATACTTCTTGATGGCCTATAGCAATTAATTCTTGCAATAACAAATCAGGTCTTATCACTGCAGTTTCCCAGTAATCGTTTCCACCACCGATCGTCATCTCTTTAGCAAAAGAGTAAATCTTGCCATTTTTACGTTTTAAAATATCTTCTAACCTCTTATCAATTTTTAAAAGATCATCTCTACTTGTAATATTAGAATGAAGTAACCAAGTAGCAGCATTTAGTCCGTTCGCATAAATATTTTCCAGTGATTTATAAATATGTGCATCCTGAAAAACTCGCACCATCCCTGCATCTTTTGCAATTTGATCTATATTACTATTGGGCCGAAGTAACGTCCAATGTGACAAATCAACCGAAGCAATTAAAGATGTTGTTTTTTTTAGCTCGGTGGCCATTTGCTTTAAGTCTAAATATCGTTTTTTTATTTCTTGAAATTTTTTAGCTGCATCATCAGATTTACCGACCAAAATACCTAATGCGATGATCCACTCTGCTCTTGCTAAAGGAGTTTCTTCCTTAAAGTCTTGATTGATAAAAACATTTATATTTAATTTCTGTAAACGTAGCAACTCTTTTATATTAAAAAACTCGACTCCGTCCGAAATTAGCAAAGCGGTGTTGTTCTTTACTAGCCCTTCGACATTTACAGGATTACCAAGTTCCATAAGATTTAGATTTTTGATTTTTTCATTGTGAATAAAATGTAGATTTTGGGCCGCCGTAACCATTTCTAAAGCATCTATTTCGGCAAGTGAAGCAATGTGTGTCGAAGATGTCACGGCAATACTTTTAATTGGCAAAAATATGTTTGTACAACTAAAATCTATAATATCCTTTACACGATCGTGCGTAAAAAAAATACAGTAGCGATGATGTTTATTATCGCTATACTTACTAAGTAACTCCAGAACGGAATACTCTTTTTTAACAATATAACGAAATCCTTGTGCATACTGAGGATAATTCCAGTCAAGATCTAGCTTTTTTTTAAATTCTGTTGCAAAAATAGAAACTGCAGTAAACAAGAGCAATAAAGCGAAAAAAATATATCTTTTTTGCACAACTATAATCCTTACGAAATATTGACAAAAGCACCAAAATATAAGAACGTGCTGAAAGCATAACACAGTAGTGTGGATAAGGGAATCTGGTGAAAATCCAGAACTGCCCCGCAGCGGTAATTGGAAACGAAAGCAAAAAATGACACTGGAAATACTGGGAAGTCTTTGCAAGTAGGAAAATATTTGCGTCCAAAAGTCCGAATATCTTAGTCACATGAAACATACGCATCTGTTACTTTTCGTGGGAGAAAGTATCTATGGACAACAAATTCTTCTGTATACTCTCAATACTAACAAGTTTGATTTTCGCTGCACCATTTGCTGCTATATCCAACGAAATAATTGTTATTTCTACTACACCGTATATAAAAGAAAATAGCAATAAAGAAATTATTCCAAAAAAAGAGACTCCCCTTTCTTCCTCTCTTAATTATCAATTCCTTGGAATCGACAACCAGCATAGTTCAATATCTCAAATTAATCTAAACGGACTTTCGACAAGGTATTCCACCATCTCTTACGATGGGTTGATTTTAGATGTTTCTCGTGGAGGTTCATCAAATCTTTCACCTTTTTTGTCTAGTGGAATTAAGACTGTTGAAGTAACCGATAGTTCTTCATCCTCCCCCGCAGGAAGTCTTAATATCATTCCTGTCAGTTGTCAAAAAAGCGATCGTCACATTCTGTTGGGCGGAGGAACTTACCATAGTGCCACATCATCATTTTTAATAAACAAAATATTTAACAGTGGTAGCTGTGTTGCAATAGATGGTGCACTTTATAGAGAAAATGGCATTTCAAGTGCAAACATTCCAAACACAAATCTAGAAAAAGATTCTTTGGTTACAAAAAATTTTTCAGTAAAAGCAGAAAATAAGTTTTTAAACTTAGGGAAATTAAATACTCATTTGCGCTTAATAAATAGTGATACCGAAATCGATGCAACAAATGATAATTATCCGTGGGACTTAATCGACCAGGAAGCAAGAAATATTATCTATGACGCTCAAATTTATCATGCTGACCTAAAATTGTTTAAACTTTTAGCAATTAATCCATACGTTAACTACTTAACCGAAAAAAGAAGTGAGGTTTTACCAAATAAATCATCATTAAAATATAGCGGAAGTAAATTACAATCTGGCATTATTATACCTGCATATTTTAATCAATACTTTTTTTCTCACTTTGACATAAGTTACAATCAACACTCTATTAACAAATCTTATTATCAGAATAAAAAAATTACTCTAGACGTAAACAAAATATTATCTTCTCATAATTTCCAAAAAAATATCTATTCATTAAAAATAGAAAATGAACTAAATTTAAAAAGTTCAAATCCTATGATGATGACAGCAGTTTCTCCAACTATTTTTTTGTTAAACAAAATTAAACTTTCACCTAACTATACAATTATATACAAGGAGCCGACTTTATTAGAATTATATGGCCCTTGGGGAAGCAACCTTAATCTGAAAAATGAAGAAATAAAAAAATATCAGATAAAACTATCATCTCAACAAGAAAACTTCTTTTTGTCATATCAGTATTCACAAACAAAAATTAGCAATAAAATTGACTTTATAAACCAGCAGTATGTAAACCACGGGAAAACTAATGTAAAAAGACATGAATTAGAGGGAAAATATAGTATCAAAAAAGAGATAAGTCTGATCATGCTTTTTGGACTTACTCATTCAATCGACCAACCATCCAATGTGCGCTCTTTTAAAATACCAACCAAAGAGATTAAAACGATTGTACAATATCAAATAAAAGATAACATTGTTTTTGATATTAACAGCAAATATAAAGGCCAGCGATTTGATCGCAACGCTTTTACAGGAGAGAAAACAACGCTACCTAGCTATACGATCTTTTCTATTTCTCTTGCGATAAAGAAAGAAAAATCCGTCAATTATTGGATTAATATAGATAATGTCTTAAATAAAAATTTTCAGGATACCCATGGCTATACATCCTATGGTAGAAAAATATTAGGAGGTATTACTTGGGCCATATAATTACACTTGGTATTTCTATTTCCCTTCATGCTTTACTCCTTTTTTCTACTATAGATAATTCAAAACGAGTAATTTCCTTTAAAACAAACTACGGCCAAAATTCAAAATCATTAAGTTTTGATATTTTTACAATTGATAAAATCAAGCAAGTGACTCATCAAAAAAAAACGACCATCAAGAATAAATCACTACAAAATCTCTTACATAAAAAAAAGGTTTCTTTTAATGCCTTGGCAAATAGTCTTATTGTCGAAGCTCGTTTACTTCATGAATTTCAAAAAGAGTATCCCCTAAAGGCAAAAGTTCTAGGTCAAGAGGGCGATGTTGTTGTCGATTTAAGTATTGATGCTGTCGGAAATATTACAGAAATTAACTTGATTAAATCATGTGGTTTTACCGAACTAGATAATAGTGCAATCAAAACACTGTCTACGGCAAAATTTGCTCCTGCAACAATTAACGGAAAAAGTACCTCTTCGACGAAGAGGCTAACTCTTTCCTATCGCATAAATTCTCTATAGCGTATATAATTTTATCAATAAGATATGAATGCTTTTTTCAAAAAAATAGTTGATATATTTTCAGAATCCGAAACCATGGTTTATTTATATAAACGCGTGATGCTTTTTATTCCAACGATGATTGGTATAACTTTTTTGATATTTATTATAACAAGAATGGTTCCTGGCGGCCCAATTGATATAATGCTTGCCCAAATGCAAAACAGCTCTCTTGAAAGCTCAACCTCCGCTACGGCTTCAAATGCTATCTCAATTTCAACAGATCAGCTTGAATTATTAAAAAAATACTACGAGCTAGATATACCATGGTGGAAAAGTTATTTTTTATGGGTAAAAAAGATATTTCTATTTGATCTTGGAAAATCAATTCGATTTAATGAGCCTGTTTTAAACTTAATTGCAAGCAGCATTAAAATCTCATTTGCATACGGCATCCTTGTCTTTTTTTTAATATATACAATAGGAATTCCTATCGGGATACTAAAGGCAATTTATAACGAAGCGAAGTTGACTCCATTTTTATCTATTGCGCTTTTTTGCATTTACTCCATCCCAAACTACATTCTCGGTCTTGGTTTTATCGTTGTATTTTCTTCGTGGCTAGATATTTTTCCTCTTAGTGGTATCGTTAGCAGTAACTTTTCGTCTTTGCCTTTTAAAGAAAAGGTTTTGGATATTATAACTCATGCGATTCTTCCAATAACAACTTATACATTAAGTGCATTTCCATCTATATCGATTCTTCTCTCTAGCAATCTATTAGACAATCGATCAATGGAGTATATTAAGACAGCACTCATGAAAGGCATGGATATAAAAACGGCCATATTAAAACATGCCTTAAAAAATTCCTTATTACCTATTGCAACAACTGTTGGCAGAAATATTTCCATTATTGTTGGTGGATCATTTTTAATCGAAACAATTTTTAATATCAATGGCATGGGCCTTTTAGGATATGAGGCACTCGTAAACAGAGACTATCCTCTTGTTATGGGGGTTTTACTCATTTCATCTTTTATTTTCCTTATAGGTAACTTACTTTCTGATATTCTTGTGATTTGGCTTGATCCAAGAATAAAAATGGGAGAAGTAAAAAGATGAAAGCTTTTAAAAATTTTTTGCAGGTTTTTTTAAAAAAACAAACAGGAAAAATTGTTTTATTTTTTCTAATTCCATTTTTTTTATTAACACTATTTGCAGAACTAATCGCAAACAATCGTCCGATTTTTCTTAAAATAGATAATAAATATTTTTTCCCGACATATTCAAAGATGATTTTTGGAAAAGATATTGGATTGTCATATGAGTATGAAGTTAACTATAAAGATTTACAAAATTTAATTGCAAATAAACTCATAAATGCAACTATTGTAATGCCCCCAATACCATATAATCCAATTGAAAATGACTTTACACAGATGGCACCAGCAAAACCAAATTTTTTAAGCAAACACTATCTTGGAACTGATTCGGCCGGTAGAGATGTCTTGGCAAGAATTATTTATGGAATGCGCACAACCGTCATTTTCTCTCTTTTTGTCGTCACAATTAATTACATTATTGGAATTATTATTGGATCTTTTATGGGAATTTATGGTGGATTTATCGATTTGATTGGACAAAGATGCCTAGAAATTTGGGCCAACGTCCCTTTTATTTATGTTGTGTTAATTATTTTTCAAATTACCTCAAGTGGCTGGATTGGACTATTCATAATCATGATTTCGTTTGGTTGGATGTCTATTGCATGGCAGATGAGAACTTTTTCATATCGAGAGAAAGAAAAAGGTTATATAAAAGCAATTAAAGCATTTGGTGGAAGTACCACAAGAATCATTTTCAAACACTTACTTCCAAACGCAATCCCAATAATTGTCTCTCGTATCCCATTTTCATTTGCAAATATTATTGCCACATTAACCGCCTTAGACTTCCTGGGTCTTGGTCTCCCCCCTCCAGCACCAAGTCTTGGAGAATTACTGCGACAAGGAATAAATTCGCATCAGGCAATTTGGATCATGCTTCCTGTCATCATTTTACTGGTTACAATATTAGTAATTATAAATTTAATCGGAGAATCAATACAAAATATTACCAACCCGAAACAACGGAATTTATATGAATAAAAACATTGTGCTTTTTACGGCCCTACTATTGTGTTTTATAAATTTTTCTTTTGCTAATGAAAAAAATATTTTACCAAAAAATTTAAAATGGATTACAAACGAAAACGATCCAGTCTGGTCATCAAAAGAAGCAATTAAAGGTGGTGAATTTCGTCTATTTTTACTTAGCTTTCCTCTCACGCTAAGAAATGTCGGTCCTGATGCAAATGGCAGCTTTAGAATGTTTCTTGATTATAATAGACTTGCACTAATACAAATACATCCAAATACAAATAGACCGATACCTGCTCTTGCAACCCACTGGGCATATGATAAAGATCAAAAAACTATTTTTTATAAACTCAATAAAGATGCAAAGTGGTCGGACGGTAAACCTGTTACCGCTGATGATTTTTTATATACACTAGAGTTTATGCGTTCTCCACATATCGTGGCCCCTTGGTATAATAATTACTATTCAGAAATTTATGATCGAGTTATAAAATATGATGATTATACCATTGCAGTTGTCAGTAAAATTAAAAAATCAAAATATGAATTACATATTGACTGCAATCTAGAACCAACACCGGCACACTTTTATAAAACACTTACTAATAACTTTATAAATGACTTTAATTGGACCGTTGCACCAAACACTGGGCCATATAACATAAGCGAGGTAGAAAAAGGGCAGTACATAACTTTTAAAAGAGTTCAAAACTGGTGGGGAGAAAACCTAAAGTATAATAAGCATAGATATAACTTTAATACTGTTAAGATGGTGGTTATTAGAGATCAAAATGTTGCATATGAGCACTTTAAAAAAGGAGAACTTAGTAGTTTCCCTAGTACCTTACCAGAACATTGGCATGAAAAAGTACAAGGTGATCTTTATCAAAATGGTATGATTGATAAATACTGGCTTTATCATGCTGGGCCAAATGCAATGCAAGGCATTTGGATAAATTCTTCCCTACCGCTCTTAAATGATTTAAATATTAGAAAAGGAATTGCTCACTCATTAAATATTGAAAAAGTAATATCAAGTGTGCTACGTGGAGATTATGAAAGACTATTAAATGTTACTGATGGATATGGTGAATTTACAAATAAAAAAATAGTTCCTCTTAGTTTTAATCCTGAAAAGGCTATAGAGTATTTTAAAAAAGCAGGTTGGGATAAATTAAATAGTAATGGAATAAGAATAAACAAAGATAATACTCCACTCTCCTTTAATATCACTCTAGGACTTGCACATCATCTCCCGCGATTATTAGTATTAAAAGAAGAAGCAAAAAAAAGTGGTCTAGAATTAAATATTAATCAAATGGACTCTTCTGCGGCCTTTAAGTCGGTAAGAGAAAAACAACATCAACTTGCCTGGCAAATCTGGACAATTAACGAACTTCCTAGATATTGGGAATATTTTCATTCAACAAATGCTAATAAACCACAAACAAATAACATCACTAATCTGGTTAATAAAAAACTAGATAAATTAATAGAGCTTTATGATGCAGAGCTGAGTGAAGCAAAAAAAACAAAATTGGCACATCAAATTCAACAAATAATTCATGATGAAGTTGTTTTTATTCCAACGTTTAAAATACCATACTTTCGCTTTGCGCTATGGAACTATTATCATCTACCAAAAGTGCCAAACACTCGACTGGCAACAGAATTTGAAGAGTTGATAATGGGACCAAAAGGTGCAACGATGTGGTATGATGAAAAGCAGTTTAACAAAACAACCAAAATGTTAAAAAATGGCGAAAAACTACCACAAAAAATAATTATAGATAAAACATATAGATAAACATGAATCAAGTGCTTAAAATTTGCAATTTAACAATTGGCCTATCCTCTTTAAAAGAAGAGTCTAGTAAAACTATTTTAAAAGATGTTTCTCTAAATATTTTTCAAGGTGAAACTGTTGTCTTGTTGGGAAATTCTGGTTCAGGCAAATCAACTCTTGGGCAAAGCATTGTATCACTCCTTCCAAGACCTTTCTTTGCTAAAAAATCTGGAACCATATTTCTAAAAGATGAAAAAACACATAAACTTTTAGAAGTATGTGATCCAAAAAAAGTACGCGGAAAAGAAATTGGTTATATCTTTCAAGAACCACTTAGTGCATTAAATCCAATACAAACAGTTGGAGAACAATTACTGGAATGTTTTGAATATCACCAAGACTATATAGATTTATCAAACGCTGAAAAAAAAGAAAAAATTTTTGCTATTTTTACAAAAGTGCAATTAAATAATACGGAATTGATATTTAACTCTTTTCCACACCAGCTATCTGGAGGAATGAGGCAAAGAGTTTTAATTGCAATGTCTATTTTGTTATCTCCAAAACTTCTGATCGCCGATGAGCCAACATCTTCACTTGATGCCAATACGGAACAACAAGTTATTACTTTGATAAAACAATTACAGCGTGATTTACAAATGTCACTTTTATTTATTACCCATAATATATCTATTGCCCTACAAATCGCAGACAGAGTTTGCGTTATTGAAAAAGGTGTTATCACCGAAGATACTCCTATAGATATTTTTTCGCAATCACCAACATCTCTTGCTGGCAAATCTCTTTTAAGTAGTTTTCTACAGCTTAAAACTGGAAAGTTGTTATGATTACACTATTGTCATTAAAAAATGTAAGCTACTCCTATTCCAATAAAATAAATCAACAAAATGCTGTAGACCAAGTTAGTTTGGATATTTTAGATAGTGAAAGCATTGGAATTGTCGGAGAATCAGGGTCAGGAAAAAGTACTCTTGCTCTTTTATCTATTGGACTTTTAACCAATATAAATTTATGCCCTAAAAATATTTCGAGTATACAATATAGAGATATAGAATTATCAAAGCTTTCTGCAGTTCAAAAAAAACAATTCCAACAAGAAATTCAAATTATTTTTCAAGATTCTCTCGAGGCCCTTAATCCAAGACATATCGTTCGCGAAATTTTAAATGAACCACTAATAATTAACTGTAAGAAACCTTACTCTGACAAAGAATTAACAACTCAGTTAAACCTTGTTGGACTTAGTGAAGATTTTTTATATCGCTATCCGCACGAAATGTCTGGTGGTGAAAGACAGCGCATAAACTTTGCAAGAGCACTAATCCTTAGGCCGAAGCTTCTTATCATGGATGAGCCATTTTCTGCTCTTGATGTAACAACAATGATTAGTTTAATAAAGTTGTTAAAAGGATTAAAAGATAGTTTAGGTTTAAATTACTGCATCATCTCTCACGATTTAAATGCAGTATCTATTCTATGTAACAAAATTTATGTTATGCAAAATGGAAAAATTATAGATACATATGAAACTAAAGATAAAATAAAGACAAATCTTTAAACCTATTTGAGATAATACTGCTTAGAATCTAACGCCCACTTATCCAACACAAGATTTTTATCTTTAACACGATACTGCTCTAGCTTATGATCGATATCATCAAGCATTGCCTCTAGTTGCTTAAAATTTTTTAACTCAGTTGTTTTATCCTCTTCTAAAAAAGACAACTCTTTATTCCACTCAAGCTCTAATTTATCTTTTAATATTTGATAACGTTCATTAATTGCACTTGTTTTTTCTATATATGAATCCAATTCTTTGCGACTACGCTGTAATTTCCCTGCGATTGCTAATCGTTTTTTTAACAAAACATCTTGAACCTCTGATCCCATCTTTAAATTATTGACAAGATCTTTACTGTAAAACATGAGATAACCACCGTTTACGACAGCAACAGTCCTAATACAGTCGATAAAATCAGGAACTTTTATAAGCAGAAACTCTGCTGTTTTTCCAAGCAAGTACCCCTTGCATCGAAGCATTGAATTCTCTTGAGTCCAAAGTTCTAGCTGATCTTTTTTGTTTAGGTACCGCATATTATCAAAATCTGTTTTAACTCGAATAAGCGAAGCTTCCTGATTAATTTTTGCCACACGTCCAGAAAAAATACCGTTAAACTCATCTTGGGCGAATGAATATCCTGCAATCGAAAAAAAGATAATAATTAAGTATCTCATTTTTATCATTATACCGATCGCATTTTAGTTTACAAGTCTGGAAGCAATTAGCTATTACCAGAAACTAAAAAAGACGCACCTTTTCCAATACCTTCTGATATATATACCATGATTTGATCTTTTTGATCGGTTGTTGCATAAAGTTTTTTAGCAAAATGAATACTAAGATTTTCAATTGTTGTTTCTTCGTTTAAAAAATATACATCTAACAAGTCAAACACCCCTTGATACTCTCCCTGAGAACTAACATAAGTAATGTTGACCTGTTCATCAATGTCCAATCGCCCCTCGATATTTGTAATGTGATTTTGATTAATTTTACTTAAAATATCATCGCGATTTGCAACATTTTTCCAATAAGCAAAATGAGTACTATTACCAATCATACTAAATAAATCTGCCTCCAGATTAAAATCCCTTTTTTCGTTTTTAAAAACTCTAATTGTTGACCGATGGCCATGAATTAATCTCTGGCAATTTCCATAGTGATCCTTTAAACCATGCGTATAGTTAAAATAATACTTATTCTCTCCATCACTTTCTCTTCTAAGAGATATCGCAACATTCTTGATATTCGCTGTCATTTGCTTTAACAATTCTCTTTCAAGATATACTCTAAGGGCCTCATCTGTTATAATATCTACATCTAACACGCAAAATGCCTCTTTCGGTGCACTGTAATGAAATTTTTTATTCGTGATACAATATCTTTCTTTGGACTCCTCTTTTACAAGTGATTTTGATATCACCAAAGTATGATCAACTTTTTCATCTATAATTTTTTTTATTAATTTCTTTGCTTTAGAAAAATCAAAAATAACTCCTTCTTGATCAGTGTGTCCTTGCAAACTTACATCCACAAGCAAAGAATCTCCTCGAACCCCCCCCGTTTCATCAACATAAGCATAATCGATAACAGTTAATGAGTTATTAATTAATGAAAGCGTCATGGTAAATCCGGCAATATCGTGAGTTCTTCTTGAGGTCTACCCCCCTCATCTTCACTTTCGAATGCTTCCTGTATATTTTGATACATTTTTTTTAAATCTTTTATTATTGGTATCAAATTACCCTCCACCGTTGCAGGCATATCCTCTGTATACTGTAAATACCAATAAATTTTAGAAATTGATGTATAAAAAGTATCCAACGCAGAAATAAGTTTTATGGAAAAAAGAGACAGCTCCTGCACCGAGACTCCCCAATACCTATTTTTAAAAACCTCTTGAAAATGATTTCGCGTACGCTTTTGTGCAAAAATTTTAATATATTCATCAAACCCCAAACAAGCTCGTTCATATAAGTGTTCAACATCAAACTTTAACAGTAAAAGTAGTTTGTCTTTTTTTGCTGCATCAAAATTACTCATATCATTTTACCTTTATAATTTTGCATTCGATGATAAACTTAATCTTGCCCGATTTCCACCAGGCCAATTATCAGCTTGCTCCTGCTCCATCATATAAGTTTGTGCAACATCTTTTACAATTTCTTCTGCCTCTATCGGCAATAAATAATGCTTATATGTTTTTATGAGTCTTAGTCTATTTATAAAATTTCTATCAACAAAAGAGCTTGCTTCAAATACATAATGTCTTTTATTCCTAATTGCATGTTCTAGATATTTAAACCGAGCATCCATGTATAAGTTATATGTTTGAATATCTGGAATAAACGCAAGCAAAAATCTTTTTCCCTTATTGCCAATTTTTGCCAAATCCTCTGGGGCAACTGGAATTAATTTTAAATTACACTCGGAAAAAAGGGCCGAAAGCAGAAAATACTCCTTTGGTAGATTCTTTTTAAATTTTAAAAAAATCACATAATCATCTAAATCAATCTCTGCTAAATTCATAACATCCTCATTGATTAATTGCCTTACGTCTCGCAGAATATTTAATGGAATCAAAGACAATTTTATCTAAAATATAAACGCCAACAGCTTTTGCCAATGCGATATTTGGCTCGTTTTGCCCCATGCATAAAATTCTATATTGCCATAAATTACTAAGTAACCCCAAATGCCCTGTTAACAAAGTATTAATACGCATAAAGACATAACGATCAGCGCCCTTATTTCCCGTCTTGATCCAATCACCCTGTTCGTCTTCATAAAGTTTTGTAGATATCGCTTCTAATACTAATTTTTTTGCATCTTCGTCGTTAAGGTCTTGAGGACTTGTAATTCCCAAGATCTTGCCCTTTTCATCAAGAGTCCAAATTTGGTTGTGATGCTCTATAAATCTTTCAGCAACTCGAGTCTCGTCCATATACTGATATAGTTCTGTTATTGCTTTTTGAAAATCGCTACTTTTTTGCAATTCTGTAAATTTTTTCATCGCGGTGGCCTCAGAGACGCCAAACAACATTGAATAAAGTGAGGACAATCCAACATCTAAAAAAGCACCAAATGCAAAATCTTTTAAAAACTTCTTATTAAGAGAATCATCTGGATTTGTGCGAACATGAGCAAAGATTTTCTTTAACATAAATGTAACAGCTATATCATAAGTAAGATTACCATACCACCTTGTGTTTTTTTCTTTGTCGTAATTATTGTAAGTATACATTCCAACAGCTGATCCAACTCCCATTGCCACATAAAACTTTGCAAAATTTTTACCTGCTTGAGCATGCTCTTTACTTTTAAAATTAGACCGGCAACCATATGTTAGTTTCTCATATAGTTTTCGCTTTTCTTTCGCGCTCTTTTTTGCTAAAAATCTTGCTCGATTACTTTCTATATTTTTTTCTTTTCTCATCACTTGATAGAGACCACGCATTTGCTCATCTTCATATTTTTCAAAAATCTGTAGATCGGCAGAATAACGCTTAATATGATAACCTTCGTAGTATTTTAATCTATCTATGAATGTTATATTTTGATCGTCAACAAATTTAAATAAAAGAGGAATTTCTTGAAATGCCTGTCTACGATCTGCAGCTTTCATTGTGAGGCAATAATGTATATATCCAGACAATTTGTTAAATGATTCTTTGTCTTCTGGAATTTCTTTTATGTACAAAAAAAGATCCTTAAGATCTTCTGGGTAAAGATTTAGTGTTTTAAAGTAATTTGTCACCCTTAAGTGCGCATCTTTACCAACTAAGCGAGATACTGCCTGCTCTATAATTTCATCTCTATTAGGTATCACATCAATAAATGGAGTGTTTGCAAAAATGGCAGACTTATCAAAAATAGTATTCCCAAAATAATCTCCAATAATTCGAACACCAACACACTGTTTCTCTTCTGCCCAATATAACAGCCTATTGCCTGAGCTTATCAGTTCTAATGTCATTTTTTTTGCATCATCTTCTTTAAGAGCACCTGACGCCAATCCTGTGTTTATTATATTAACAAATTTTAAGCTAAAAAAATCAGAAGTCTCTCCTGACCAATATGATAAAAATGATAAATACTTCATCTGTGCAGCATTTGTGCTTTGTGATAAAATCTGTAAAATATATGAATCCTCTGACATGTTAAATATCTTTCCAGTTGTCCTTGAAAAAGCTTTAGAATCAAATGTTTCTTTTCCCACTAGTGCCTTAAATAAGGACAAGCAATCGTTAAGTTTAGATGTGGCCGCAGGATTCCTATTGGAATTATTATTAAAATAGTAACTTGAACAAGAAATTACAGTTATCGATAGGAGTAAAAAAATACAATATATCCAAAACTTTTTCATGCCTCATCCCTAAGAAATCAGAACTCTTCATGAACTATATCGGCAACAACGAAAATAACTTCAAAGAAAACTCTTTGGAGGAAAAATTTGCACATAATAATATTTTACTTTTTTATATTTTTTTCAGATACTTTCATCAAAAAAACAAAGAAGACTTATTATGTCAGTTATTGACCAACTAATGATTAAAGCTAAAAAATTTATAACTTATATCCTCATTCTATTTTTTATTACACAAACCGTCCTATCTTTTTTGCGATATGTTCGGTTTGAAAATTTTTTTAAAAAATCAACTTATGTAATGATTCTATTCCCAACCAAATATGACAACTTCTCTAATAAATGGTTTTCACACATAAAAGATGGAGAAAAAAAATGACATACTATCTCTATCTAATACTACTTTTTTTATCTGGTTTTGCTCTGGCATCATCGTTTAGTAGAAACAAATTTTTATCTCTTGCACTAACTCCATTTTTTTCACTATTTTTCCCATCTCTGATGATTCTTCTTCTAAATTTATTTAAAAGACCTATTAACAATTCGTTTTTGGTATTATGGCTTTTTCATGCCATCTTTTTTATAATTATAAAACGAAAAAACATTATTGAACTATTTAAAGCAATTCTTACTTTTTTCAAATCACTCAACCGCTTTCACAAATCTTTCTTTATACTTGTATGTTTAGGATTTTTTTCTTTTTTTAATTATATCGCTGTTAAACCTGTATGGGATGGTGATGGTAAATCATTTAGAGGACCTCGGGCCATTCATTGGATTGAAAATGAGTCTTTAACCTATACGAATGAATCTGTAGAACTCTTTGGAAAATTTGATCATATCATCAAAACCGATCCAGTATATCACTCTGTTGGTCTTATGATTAATATTATGGCCCTTCCATTTCTTCCTGCGTATTCCGTTGGCCTTAGTGATCTCTATTATCAATTCGGAACTTTTTTTACAGCGATGTTTTTTTTGCATCTTCTTGGTTTTTCCAATCTCACTATTTTATATGGAGCATTTGCAACAACCTTTTTTGGAAGAGAAATTCTTAACTATATTAATAGTGCTTATGCCGTACCAAACATGAATTATTTTTATTTTCTTGCGACAGCATTACTATTTGCGACAAAAAAAGAGATATTTAAGCAAAAAAAATTATACTTTTTACTTGGATTAATTCTTGGAGTAATGAGCATTACAAAAGCAGAAGGACTCTTTCGATCCGTAATACTTTTATTTTTATTTTTTCCACTTCTTGATAGGAAAAATCTTATTTCAAAAAAAACTTTTCTTATTTTTGCCGCATTTTCTACAATGCTAATTCTTAATAAATTAAATGTTCCATATAAGTTGTATAACGAATATTTAGGAAATATAAATCTAACTTATTCACATTTATCGAGAATTCTACCTGTTGCTATAGAATCATTAATCATGGTCATATCTCCAAAAGGAATTTTTCACTGCTTTTGGAGCTTATCTATTATTATTGGATGTATAGCAGCACTATCAAAAAACTTTCCTTATAAAACCGAAGCTAGATTTTTACTGCTTCTATTTTTTGCAAACGCAATATTCTCTATTCTTCCAAATATAATAACGACATCCCCTGTATCAATTTGTGATTCTGTTTCGTGTATTGGAGGTGAAATATACGCCCGCCTATTTTGTCAAACAACAAGTATCATGGCGATAATTTCAACACTTTGGATCATTACCAAAATAAAAGAACTTATACCAAGCATTAATAATCAAAAGCACTTCCACCAATAAACTCTTTTAAAAGAGATGTATTAGGAACTTCTTCTGAATCAAGAGGTAAAAAGAATGCTAAAAATCGAAGTAATCTTTGGGCCTCTGGGTACATTTGATCTGTTTTTTCAACGCGCAAAAGCTCTCTTTCGGCATGAGTTTTTAAAACAGATAATTCATAAAATAGTGCTGAGTTAAAAATTGCATCGGCCTCTTCTTGTAACGGGAAAATATTTAACTTTTCACCAGTTCTAACAGAACGCCACCTGCTTAACGTATCACTTGCGCTATATCCTCTAAAATAACTATCTCGAACAATTCGTCTAATCAAGCGAGTATCTGAAGCAGGAATTCTATCATAACGATGCAAATTAAGTTGAGTGAGTGCCGAAATATAAATTTTAAACTTATCTTTTGGATCGATTGTTGCTGTTAATTTTGGATTTAAACCATGAATGCCTTCTATGATGATTACATTATCACTTTCAAGCTTTAAAACTTTTCCAGAAGGTTTGCTTTTCCCACTATGAAAATCAAAATGAGGTAACTCTATTTCCTTACCGTTTAAAAGATCGCCAATTTGTTGCAAAAATAGGTTTATATTAAGTGCCTCAACTCTTTCAAAATCATAATTTCCATCTTTATCTCTTGGAGTTAGCTCTCTATCTAAGAAATAATCATCCATTGAAATCGTAATTGGCTTAAAACCATTCACTAAAAGCTGAACACCCAAACGCTTAGAAAATGTTGTTTTTCCAGATGAAGAAGGCCCTGCGATCAAAACAAGTCTTGCGGGGTGATCTCTTTTTGTGATCTGATCTGCAATATATGCAACTCTTTTTTCATGTAGTGCTTCAGCAACCCTTATAAGATCTCCAATATTATTATTAACAATATATCTATTTAACTGACCAACTGTTCTAACTTTTAAAATCCGGCTCCATTCGTTGTACTCTTGAAAACTTTTAAAAATCTTTGCTCGATCTACAAATTCTGGAATGGCATATCCATCGTTAAATTCAGGAAATAGAACAACTAATCCATCACGGTATTTTTTTAAACCAAAATATTTTAAGTAACCACAATGTGGCACAAGTGGTAAATGAAGGCTCTCTTTGTGGCCATCAAGTTCAAAAAATTTAAATGTGGAAGGTCGATGATACCGATAAAGATTTACAATATCTTGACGATCTTGACTTTGTAACTCTTCCATCGAAACGTCCCAATCTTGTGTTAAACGATTGATCGGAGCATTTTGAGATACATAGTTAAGCATCTCACTATTTATACATGCCAACTCTTTTTCATCTATTTCTTTTCCATCAATTTCTACATAAATACCTTTATGAATAGAATGTTGAATAAACATTTTTGCATTTGGAAATTTTTTATTAAAAACTACAGTGAATAAAAACAATACACTACTTTCATATACTCTTTTGCCTTGGCTTGATGACAATTCAATAAACTCAATAGTGCTATCTACTTTTACCTTTTGATTTAACCTCGTAAAATATCCATTAATTACTGCCGCTACAGGATCTTTAACTTTAATATTTAACTTTTCTACAATACTTTCAGGAGTAATTCCTTGCTCTACCTCGTAAGTTTCATTTTTAATTTTAATTTTAATCTTTGCCATATTCACACCCTTTAAAATGTTAAAAAATAGACAGGAAATTATAGTGTACTATCAAACCATTCTCCTTTTCAAGCCAAGAAAAACTTTTCTTGGCAAAACGCCATATAAGCATTAATTTTGCTCAATAACCGAGAGTACCGAAGTTTAGTAAAAGGAAATTATGAACATTTTATACTTTATACGCTTGATCATTATTACTCTTTATGTTGGGATTATGGGAATTATCTCATCAATAATTTGTATTATAAGGCCATTTCATGCCAGCAATATTTACATGGGAGCAAGACTTTTTCGCTGGAAGGCATTTGAAATTTTAGGACTTAAACTAGAATATGAAAATCGAGCAATCATGGTCGATAATCGCCCGGCAGTAATTGTCTCTAATCATCAATCAAATTTAGATTTTTTGCTTTTAGCAAAGATTTGTGCACCAAGAACTGTTACCATCGGAAAAAAAAGCTTAAAATATATCCCTATCTTTGGCATTTTTTATTGGCTCTCTGGAAACATTTTAATTGATCGCCAAAACAAAAAGAAAGCTTTTTCTGCAATGGTTCGTGCTGTTCGTACTATTCTTAATAAAAATATATCTGTCTGGATATTTCCTGAAGGCACAAGAAGTCACAACAAAGGACTTCTTAGCTTCAAAAGGGGGGCATTTTACACGGCAATAAGGGCCCAAGTTCCAATTATACCTGTATGTATAAGTAGTTTTTATAAAAATCTAGATTTTTCAAAATTAGACAGTGGTACAATTAAAGTAAAAGTTCTACCACCAATTGAAACCGCGGGGCTTGATCCAAATATCGACTCAATAAGATTAACTACAGAGTGTGAAAATTTAATCAGAAAAGAGCTTGAAATTATCGATCAGAATCTTGCACAATAATTTTATCCCATCTCTCGATCGACCAATTAGGAGTTCCTGATTGTAAAATGCTGGACTTTAAAATAAATCTATTATCATTTTTCATATTGGGAAAAAATGTGTCTGCCTTACCATCATAATCTATACGACTTAAAATAATTTGATCTGCGATATTTATAGCGTCACGATAAACTCTTGCACCACCACAAATAAATATTTCTTTTACACCTTTAAATGATGCCCAAGCTACTGCTTCATTTAAACTTGTCACTACACTTACGACATCTCCCCTTCCTGGTGGCACAATTTCCTTTGACGTTGATATAACAATAATCTTTCTATTTTTTAACTCTCGGCCAATGGATTCATACGTAACTCTTCCCATAATAAGATAATTATTCATTGTAAGATTTTTAAAATGAATAAAATCCTCTTTTACGTACCAAGGGATTTTTCCATCTAATCCAATTTGATTATTAACACCAGCGGCGACAACAATTGTTATTTTCACACTGCGACCACGCCTTTTATATGCGGATGACAAGAATAATTTATCAGTTCAAAGTCTTCATACTTAAAATCAAAAATACTTTTTACATTTTTATTGATTTTCATTTGCGGCAATGGATATGGAGTTCTTGTTAGTTGCAGTTCTACCTGTTCTAAATGATTGCTATAAATATGAGCATCTCCAAGAGTGTGAATAAAATCTCCATATTTTAAATTTGTTACAGATGCAATCATCATTGTAAACAGCGCATAAGAGGCAATATTAAATGGTACACCTAAAAAAATATCAGCAGACCTTTGATAAAGTTGACAACTTAATGCTCCATCATGCACATAAAACTGCATAAATGAGTGACATGGTGGGAGGGCCATTTTTTCAATTTCACCAACATTCCATGCAGAAATAATTAATCTTCTGGAGTTTGGATTTGTCTTTATCATATTAATTAGCTCTGATACTTGATCAATTTCTTTACCTGTAGCTGTTTTCCAGCGACGCCACTGTGCCCCATACACTGGTCCCAAATCACCATTTTCATCGGCCCATTCATCCCAAATAGAGACCTTATTTTCTTTTAAATAAGCTATATTAGTATCACCTTTTAAAAACCACAAAAGCTCATGAATAATAGAACGCAAGTGACATTTTTTTGTCGTCACTAAGGGAAACCCTTCATTTAGGTCAAATCGCATCTGGTGGCCAAAAACAGAAATCGTTCCAGTACCAGTTCTATCATCTTTTTTATTGCCACATTCCAAGACGTGTCGCATTAAATCTAGGTATTGTTTCATCTAAATTCCTTTCAAAATAGATCGGTTTTTTTTACAGAAATCTTATCCAACTTTGAAGTGAAAAGTTGGACGAACGAGTTATATTCTTATATTGTATCAGTAAAAGAACAAGATTTTCAACTTAGCTTTTTTTATTTATCAGCTAAGTTTTATAAAACCAATGAAATATTAATTATAAAGGAACTTTAATGTTAAAAGTTCAGACAGGTCTCACTAATTTTATCAATGATACTAATTGGCAAAAGCAAGTAGTCGGCAATATAGCATACCTAACTCATAGCGCTGCGGTAGATGATACTTTAGAAATTGGTATTTCCAAGATTAGAACAATTTTTAAAGACAGACTAAAATGTTTAATTGGCCCACAACACGGTATTGTAAGTGACGTACAAGATAACATGATTGAAACTTCAGATTTTAGTCATCCATATTTTAAGCTGCCAGTTTATAGTCTTTATTCCAAAACAAGATCACCAACAACTGATATGCTTAAAGATATCCAAACTGTTATCGTAGATCTTCAAGATGTCGGAACAAGGGTTTATACATACATTTCTACACTTTCCTATATGATGGATTTTTGTGCTACTAATAAAATACAAATGATCATACTTGATCGACCAAACCCAATCGGTGGATTGCAAATAGAAGGAAATGTTTTAGAAAAAGATTTTTATTCGTTTGTTGGAATGTATCCTTTCCCGCAGCGACATGGACTAACCATCGCTGAAGTTGCCTTATATAAAAAGCACTACGATAAACTCGATATTGAACTCACCATCGTACCATTAAAAAATTGGAAAAGATCTATGTATTGGCAAGATACTGGTCTTGAATGGATTAATCCTTCGCCAAATCTACCAACAAGTAGTAGTACAATAACATTTGCAGGAACCGTTCTATTTGAAGGAACAAATATTTCAGAAGGACGTGGGACAACAAGAAGTCTTGAAATTATAGGACACCCAAAAATTGAACCATTTTCTTTACAAGAAGAAATGCTACAAGACTTTAAGCAATTTAATCTTAATGGTTTTTATCTACGCCCAATAACATTCATGCCCACGTTTCAAAAGCATGCACAAAAAACATGTGGCGGATATCAGATTCATATTACAAATAAGGAAGAATTTAACTCTTGGAATTTATCGCAATATCTTTGCTATAAATTTTCAGAGAAGCTAAAAGATGATTTTTTATGGAAACAACCTCCATACGAATACGAGTATGATCGTTATCCTATAGATTTAATTAATGGAACAGATCAAATTAGAAAAATGATCGACTCCAAAGAGTCATTTGAAAAAATTATTAGCTACGGTCACAATGGCCACGGAGATTTTATTCAAAAAAGGAACAAAATTTTAATATATGAATAACTTTAATATTTTGCTAAATAACTTTGCAAGCATCGTTAATCAAGTTGCAACAACGATTTGGGATTTACACTTTATTATTTTCATTATTGCCTCTGGATTATTTTTAACTATTTATCTATTTTTTCCGCAGCTACGTTTTTTTTGGCATGCAGGAAGAGTTATCTGGGGAAAGTACGTAAAGCTTAAAGGTTTGGATGAGTTTTCAAGCTTCAAGCATTTTTGTATCGCAATATCAACACCTATTGGCCTTGGTAGTGTTGCTGGTGTTGCGGTTGCAATTACAACTGGTGGTCCTGGTAGTATTTTTTGGATGTGGGTTTTTGGTCTCTTTGGAATGGCACATAAATTAACGTGCATTTCATCAGCACTAATTTTTAGAGAACAATGTGAAGAACATAAAAATCTACGAGCAGGTCCAATGTTTACAATGAAAAACGGACTTGGAAAATTCTTTAGGCCATTAAATTTAATATACTGCATATCTTTAATTATGGTTGCTTTTTGTGCCGGAGGTATGTTTCAGGCCAATCAAATGGCAACAATGATTCATCTTTCTTTTGGGGTAAATCACTTTATTGCCGCAATAATACTTGTTATCTTAACAAGCATGTCTTTAATCTTTGGCAAAAAAAATATTGCTGATTTGGTGGCCCAGTTTGCACCAACAATGATTCTAATTTACTTTCTTGGCGCGACAGGACTTATTGTTGAAAACTATGCACAAATTCCAAATATTTTGTCTATGATTTTTGAACAAGCCTTTAGTGGTAATGCTGCTCTTGGAGGAATTTTTGGCGTTGCTTGTAAAGAAGCCATTGTACATGGAGTAAGAAGAGCTATTTTTTCTAATGAAGCCGGAATCGGAACTTCTGCCATGGCACCACGTCCTGCAAAAATTAATCCGATCCAAGAAGGAATTGTTGGAATGGTTGGACCGGTTATTGATACCATGATTGTAAGTACAATGACTGCACTTGTGATTTTTATGACAAATACATGGACAAGTGGAATGACAACACAAGGTGTTGAATTAACCGCGATGGCATTTTCTTCATTTTACGGGAAAGGTGGAAAACACTTAATAACCTTATTTGTTATTTTATTTGCATTTTCAACAATCCTATCGTGGTCATATTACGGAGAAGTTGCATCGGAATTTTTATTTAAGAAAAAAATTATAATTCATTTTAGATATATATTTGTCTTATTTATTTTTCTTGGAGCACTCTCTCCTTTGCAGTTAATCATCGATCTTTCTGATATTTTTATTGCTTTGATGGCCGTACCAAACATTATTACAAATTTATTCATGTCACATAAAATTAGAAAAGAGTTGAAGAAATTTAAAAATGATTTACGAGCAGAAAGAATTTAGTTTTTTATTACATCATCCCTAAGGAGGCGGTATGAAAGAACCTAAACCTCTGAGGAAAGAATCAATATAGGAAAA
>CAZCDT010000015.1:0-54361 GCA_964497525.1 uncultured Bacteriovoracaceae bacterium | reverse complement strand
GGGAAGTTTTCATTGCATCAATTCTGCGGTAGGCCTCGTCGCGAGAATATCCAAGCTCATAAACGCAGTACTCAAAAAGTGAAGGATATTTAAGATCGCTAAAAAGTTTTCTTTTTGAAATCTCTTCTAGATGTTCTATAACTTTTAAGGTTAAATTCTTTTCTTCTTTAACAAGTTTTTTTGTGTTTATTAAAAGTTTCTGATCGCTTAAGACGCTAATATTCATCGAATGTTTCCTTTGTTTTATTTTTTAAGTTTATAGCATTTTTTATATGGTTAAACAAACTGGTGCAGGTGTAAGATTTTTGTTTTTTAGAGCGACACAAAAATTAAAGGGCCCACTGAAAACATAAAAATGACAATTAAAAAGCAAGTGTGTTTGATGCTCAAACTTTTTTATTAAAAACAAAATAAAACGTTTTATATCGTAAATTAAAAACAAAAAAATATTTTTAAAAAGATTCTAACATCTGTTTTTTTACAAAATAGTTCCAGCGCGAAAAATTAATAACGCAATGACCTACAAAAACCACGTACCTACCAACCGTACCCACCAAGGCCACCCGGTTTATTGTGGAATAAATTTAAGAATCTGTGGATCTTAAATTTGTCTTGATTTAAACCTGACCTTGGTTTGCAATAGAATAAAAAACAGTATCTGGGGTTTTAAAATTATGTCCAAAGTAAACCAAGTTCTATTAGATTGGAAGAATGATGATATACACGGATTAACATGGTTAAGAGATAGAGGAGTTGGTCAGAGGTTAGCTTATTCATATTACGAAAATGGATATCTTGAAAAACTTGGCCCAGGAGTTTTTGTTCGTAAAAAAGATAATGTTAGTCTTTACGCTCTAATTCGTTTTCTTCAAGAGGAATTAAAACGTAATCTACATGTATCAGGTCGGACAGCATTAGAACTTCAAGGCCATTCTCATTATGTTGCTATGGGATCAAAACAAAGAATATACCTGACAAGTTATGATAATAAGGTTTTTCCTAAATGGATTAAAAAATTAGAGAATAAATTTGAGTTGGTATTTAAAAAATCGAGCTTGTTGCCCAAAGAAGAATTTTTAATAACTCACGAGGAGAGTGGATTTAATTTTCAAATAGCATGTCGAGAGTTGGCCATCTTGGAATTGTTAGAAACTCTTGATTTATCTGGATCACTTGAAAACGCTGAAAATTATACTCAATCGTTAATGACTCTTAGAGATGACGTACTACAACAGGTATTAAAAAAAATGCAAGTCAATTCAGGCAAAGCGAGTGTTTCTCTATCTTGCTGAAAAACTAAATCTGCCTAGCTTTCAAAATCTAAAGTTAGACAAAATAGATCTTGGTAGAGGGAAGAGAGTTATTGTTAAGGGTGGAAAGCTTAATAAAAAATATATGATCACTGTAGATCGCGACTATGAGGAGAATCCATTTTGAACAAGGAGAAATATAAGAAAGTAGTAGAATTACTTTTAGAGGTTTAATGAAAAACGACGTGGCACTCTTTTTCTTTTTCCGAACTTAGCTTAAATCGGGTCTCTTGAAGGAGAGAGCCAAACATCTTCTATAATTCCTTCTTTGATTTTTTTCTCTGTTTTAAATTTAAAACTACTTGTTTCTCTTGATAAAGCATGATGACCGTATGTTTTACCCTGATCAGTAGAGTAAGATAGATTAATTGAAATGACTCCTTTTGTAGCTAAAGAAATAACTTCACCTTTTTGTGATTTTCCGTCACCATTTTTATCTTGCCATAGATAAAGATTTTTAAACTCTTTATCTTTTTTATCAATTACTCTATCATTGTTGCTATCATGCTGTCTTAATTCTTCAAAGCCATTAGCAACGCCGTAATCTTGATTGCCACCAAAAAGTTGCACTCTCTTTGTGATTGCTTCATTTTTATTCTTTAAGTGAACAAGGAAATATCCAGGGGCATTTGCTTCTGGCCAAAAAATTGATCTTTTGTCTTTATAAAGTGGGAAATTACTTTCATGTAAAAATCTTGGTCTTTGATCATCAAAAAATAGCATCAAAGGTGACATGAATGCGCCACAAAATCCTGCCTCTGCTGGTAATCGATATCTAAGTAAAAGTGTTTTGTAGCCATCTTTCCTGATAAACTCTTTTTTATCTTCGACAGCAGGCAGTGGTCTTCTAAAGAAGGCTTTTTTTGTGCACCATTGATACATTCTATGGCCTTGATTATAGTATTGCTGTTGTTTTATCCTTTGCACCTCTAATTGATAGGCATAACTGGTTTTCCAAGCATTGCATTGATATGGATTGTAATATGGGCATTTTGGTTCAGGCAGAGGAGGAGGAGGACATGGGTATCGTAATATATCGTAGTATTCTTGATAGAAAGCGACATTAACTTGTGGTAGCTTTTCTGTGGCATTTGCTACAAGTTCGCCATTACGAAATAAATCATTTGGCATTAAAGAGTCGATGCCACTGTTTGTCATATAACGATAGAAAAAATTAGAATGAGTAACTTTTCCTTTATTTATCAAAGAATCTGAAAAAAGCGATAAAGGTTTCTCTGTTAGTGTTGTTACTTGTGTTTGTCCCCACCCGTAGTAAGGTTGTAATACTGATTCATCGGCCGATTTGGCAACTTTTACTTTATCTTTCATGTTTGGCATATCGTAGGTAAATGTACAAGCGATACGATCTTTGTAATAATCTGTTGGAACAACACCTAGAACATATGCTGTCCAAAATTGAGAAAACATATGTTTGCATGTAACTGTTGGCCCATTACCATCGGTTGCCGTTGCGGTTAAATACGTCCCAGATGAAAGTATTTGAGCTAATTCTTCTTTTGATGGAGAATCACTCCAGCCAGTAACTTTAAACTCTTTTTCAACTGTCTCAAGTTTTGGTTCATCATCTAATTTTTGATAATCTTCATGGCTTGGAGCTTTAAATACACAGCGAGCAATTTTACTTGATTCATCAAATGAGCAAACTCTAGCAAACTGTGTAGAAGATGTTAGGGCCGCAGGATATGATAGATATGAATCAAAAATTTGCCCTGCTTTAGAAAAAGAGACCTTTGTTAAAATATTTGCTTGTTGTCTAAGAGGTTCACTTACATAACGTAAATTTGTACCATAACAATTTACAACAAAGTTCATCTCTAATTTACAGTTTGGATCTGCAAGACAACTAGAATCTCCAGCTTTTTGACCGATTGGAGGGGTAAAAGTTTTGTGTGCACCAATTGGTGCAACTTTAACTGCCTGAGCAAAAGCAAGTGAGTAAATTGCAAAACTAAAAATAAAGATAATGAACTTCATTGTGTATAACTCCTTAAAAAAAAATTACTTCCTTTTAAATTCTTTAATTTCATAGCTAATAATTGGAGAGTTTAGGCCTTCGCGAAAAAAAGTTACGGCCTCTACTTTATCTAAAATTGCAAATGAATTAACCTTATCTTTTTCTTTAAAACTAAATGTAAATTGGCCACCTTTGCAAACAAGTAGTGCTTTTGAGCGAACTAAGCGACCGTGAGGATCTTTAATATTATCTTTTATAAGTTGATAGGAAATAAGTTCAACATTTTCTAAAAACAAAGAGAACGGGATGGCCTCTTTTATAAAAATGTTTTCTAAAAAATCTTTTTCTGTTTTTATCTTTGCTGCGGATAAATATTTTTGAGCTTCTGTAAAATTGGGGTGATAGTCTCTTATAATTCCCAAGGGGTCTTTTATTGGTGCAAGCATGGTTGTTTGGCCTGCAAACATAGAAGTTTTACACTTACCATCATTTGACGGTGAACCTAAAAAAATCATAGGAGTTAGAATATTTTCAATTTTTGGATCTTTATACTCGATTGATGAATAAAGAAGAACCGCAAAATCTTTAATCCATGGAGTTGGGTTTGTTGTAGAGGCCGTAAGATCCTTAAATTTTGCAGGATCATGTGGATAGTTTAAACCTTTATAAGTTTTGGCACTATTAAATGCCCTATGAGGAGTGATTTCAAACCTGATTGTACCTTTTGATGATGTTAAAAGATAAAATATAGGTGATTCTTTTTTTCCTGCCGGAAATTTTAATTCATAATTAGAGATCGCACACTCTTTCGGGCCATTTGTTTGTTCGCAGTTTTTGTAAGGATCATAATAGAAAAATCGTTTGTTTTCTGGAAGAAAAACATTATTTAAAGAAGGCCGTGCTCCAAGTAGATCTTGTTGAATGATAAGATCGCTTCCAGCTTTAAGAATAAATTGTTCGATATTTTCTTGATCGATTTTAATTTGTTTATCTGAAGTGCCGACAAATTTTGTGGCCGTTAGCATTAAAAAGGTCGCAAGACCAACGGCAATAGTTAATTCGATAAGGGAGAGCCCTTGATTTTTCATATCCCACCTACTAAGAAATTATATACTTTGACATCGTTGGGAAAAATTTGGGAGTGAGTAAGTGCTACATAGACATCAAACATACCACCCATAACAGTTGATGGAGTTATAACATAGCCCATTCGTCCAGGGCAGCCGAGACATTTTTCAACAGGCATAAACGTTCCATCTTTCCAGGCAAGAGGTAAAACTTCTTGTGCAATTTCTGGTTTTTTTGAGGCTATTTTTTGGAGAAAATCTTTTGGGTTGAAATCTATTTTTTGGATTGAGAGATTACTTCTAATTGCAGTTAAAAGAGATGAAACCATTAATTCATAGTGCATGGTGTTTTCAATTTTTTTACTACTCGTTTTGAAAAACTCCATGCCAGACATTGTTACATAGGTAAGGCCAGAAATAATACCTGCTGTGACAATCACTTCCATAAGACTAAAGCCAGTAATGTTTTTTAGATTTTTCATTGAATCATATCCTTTCTATCTATCGTTCGAACAACCCAGCGATCATATCGACCTGTAATTTTTGCTTGTCTTGTTCCGTTTGATGTTTGTGGGCCAATTCTTGGATCAACAGTTTGCCAAGTAAAGTTATCGGCACCATTAATTATTAGAGAAATCGGGCTACATCTAATATTTCCTTGTTGATTGGTTATGCTCCATCTACTAGCTCCACAATTATTTTTTTCAAGTAGATTTTTGTCTTGTAATTTTTTGACTGCATAATCTTCCCAGTAACTATAAAAATTTACTTTCACTTGTTTTGAGGTTGTAACTGTTGTTTGGTCTAAGTTTTCGACAATCCATGATCCTATCAAGTTAAGGTTAGTGGTTCGTGGCTTTATTGTTAATTGTTTGCATACATAGTGGCCAAAAACTTGATCAACATCGGATTCAATAATACATTCTCCAATAAGAGAAGCATTCACTTTTTCTCTAATTTGGCCTTCTTGAGTTCCTTGACTAAATATTTTTTTCCCTTGAGGCCGATTGTCTGTATCAAGAGGATTATTTGTTGTGTAATTCCATACATCTTTTGTAGATGCTAAAAAAGAGATGTTCCAGTCTGCAATTGGCATTGCCTCTGTAGTTTCACACTCTTTATTTAATGCGGAATTTAAAATTGTTTCAGGTTCTTTTGTATTTCCCAAAGGACAATCTAAGCATTGCCATAAGTTTGAATTAATGCTTTTTTTATCTTTAGATATTAAAAATAAACCATCTAGAGTAACGGCAATTGTATTTAAAACTCCTTCTGCATTTGGGCCATCTGTTCCTGATCTTTTATTTCCACCGGTCATAAGATCTGAAACAAAATCCATCGGTTGAAAATTAAGAAAAAATTCACCATCAAAAAGGTTTGATTTTTTGAGATTCTCCCAGTTTTTTAAATCGATAGAAAGTTTAACTTGGTTACTCACTTCTTGATCTTTTTCACCGATGTTATCGATTTTAATTTCTAGCTGAGGTTTGTTTTTGTTTAAATTCTCAAGATTTGCTATTTGTTTTTTTAAATCATCTTCTTGTTCTTGAAGTGCTTTCTCTTTATCTTTTATTTGTTGATTAAGATCAACTATACTTAGACATTTTTTTCTTTCTTCTTCTAACTTTGTGATTTTGTCTTTATCTTTTTCGTCTTTATCTGGAGTGAATTCTTCTTTGCATTTTTCATCATTTAAAATGGTTTTACTTTTGCTATTGCATGGAAATATTTTTTTTACAAGAGTTGGAGCATCACGACACTCTTTCTTTAAACTTTCCTGTAACTCTTTTATTTCTTTACCAAGTTCGCTTTCAAGTAATTCTAGTTTATATTTTAATTCTTCAATAAACTGCGAAAAATTTACTTTATAGGTAACTGGAACAGAAGGGGCCATGTCTGCAAACAAATTTACGATATTTTTTCCTTCTTTATCTTTTTGTCCAAAATTTATCTGTAGTTTTGTTGTAAGATCTTTTTTGTTGTCTACGTTACAGTTTAAAAACTCATCTAATTCCTTTTTGCACTCTGCTTTTTTTACCAACGAGATAAATTCGTCTTTATTAGATAGACCAATAATTCCTGTTAGTTTATTTTTACTAGATGTTGCTGCTTTTACCCATAATTTAGAATCTTTTGTTAATAGTAAGTTTGTTTTTAGATTTAAACGTTCTAAGCATTTATTTGTTGCTTTAGATTCTTGGACATTAACGTTTCCAAATAAGGCGGCAAGACCATCATCTTTTCTGGGGTCAAAAATAACTCCACGTTTAAATCCACCAAAAGCGGGAATTTCAGGGTATCGATCCTGAAAACTAAAGCTTGGATCACCACGTTTTTGAAATGTATAGGGCGCTTTATCTTTTGTTTTTATCTCTCCACCAAGTCCAAGAACAAGTGAGTTATAAAATGTAGCCCCAGTAGCACTATCTTTTGTCGGTAAAATTAAATCTTTTTCTACATATACAGGTCCATAAAAATGAAAAGGGGTACTTGCGTCTAAATCACCAATTTTTATCAAGGAGAAACTATGAAGTGGTCTTGGAATAAATTCAAATAGCCCAAGTGACTCTATTTTTTCAGGACAACCTTTAATACTTGTACTTGTGTTGCCAACAACTTTTACAAAAAGTTTTACAGCATCTCCTTCGGAAACTTGGTCTAGAGATGCTGGCCTAAATGCTTCTACATTAATAGAGCTTAAACATTTAGAAATTTTTCCAACGACTTGAGATAATGGATGGTTGCCTGTAATGTTTTTAAGATCAATTTTAATCGGTGGTATTTTTTCTAATAGTATTTTATATGATTTAGGATTTGGAACACCATAGTGTTTTAAAAGATCCTGCATTTCATCTTTACTGGTTTGAGTCCATAATAAGCGTTCAAGATTATAGTCATAAGTAATTGCATCTATCATTGCTGCAGACGGCTTGGAACTATTTGGTTGGCAACGAGTTGATGATCTCATCCATGACTCATTCATGCACCATCTTTCTTTTATGGCCAAAACGGTGTAATCCATGAAGCTTGTAATAAAGGCACGAGAATCTAAAACGTATTCTGAGTTAACCTGCGTTGATTTAAGTCTTTTTAAAAGATGGGTTGTCACAAGAGTTAAAGTTCCCAAAACGGCAGAAAACAAAACAATTGTTGTTAGCATCGTTGCGCCACGATTTGATGATAAAAACAAGGAAACCTCCGAAACGTTTAATTATCTGTTTGATGTGATATTTTTTGATTTTAAATAAAAAACAAAGGTTAAGCAAAAATGGGCAAAAATGGGCAAAAATGGGCAAAAATGGCCGCAAAGAAGTAGTCCTTGGGACTATTTTTCAAAAATCTGCCTCCTTGGTTTCTTCTTGTCCATGTCTTATATCGCGTAAAATATTTTTTAAAATATTGTTTAATCTATCGCGATCTAATTCATTATAAACTCTACCATTAACACTCATGTTGGGCCCCTTTTCGCAGTGGCCTAAACATTCACATTCGTATAACGCAATATCTTTGTCTTTTGAGTACTTTCCAAGCTGTACTTTGACTGCCTTTTCAATTGCTCTAGCGAGAAGATGAGCGTTGTTATCTTTGCATGCCTCTCCGTGACATACTCTGATTGTATACTTTGCAGGTTTTAATTTATACTCCATATTTCCTCCCACATGACTGTTGCTGCAAAAAAGTATAAAGAAAGAATTTCTAAAAACGTAATTGATTGGCCCTATGGAGTGATCTATACTCTTTTTTGCATCTTGATGATAAAATAAAATTAAAATTTTATTCCTAGGTATATTAAGAAATATGGAGATAAAAAAATATGAAGAAGCAAAATGTATTAATTATTGGGGCCTCAGATAATCCAGAGCGCTATTCTTTTAAAGCTTATGAAATGCTAAAAAAATTTGGCCACAAGGTGACACTTTTAAATCCGAGATTAAGAGATATTAATACAGACAAGTGTTATCCAAATTTTCAAGAATTACCAATGATAAAATTTGATACAGTGACGATGTATGTATCTCCAGAAGTATCTGCTCACATGAGTGAAGATCTTTTAAATTTTTCTAAATGTCGCTTTATTTTTAACCCAGGAAGTGAAAATGCAGAACTCATTGAGGCGTTAGAAAAAAGAGGTCATGAAATTGTCGAAGGTTGTACTCTTGTAATGCTTCGCACTGATCAATTCTAGGAGCATAAACCTTAAGATTGTCGCCTTAAGATGGAAAAATAGGCATAAAATCGATAAAAGCTTTTTTGTCAAGTATCCTTTCCTTGCCTTGCTATCTAATTTGTGCTTTAACTAACCGAGTTCATTCAAATTCATGGGATTTTTTTACATCAGATGTAAGTTTTTTTTATATCTGGTCGATGAGAGGCCCTGCATCCTTTTAAATAAAAATTTCAGGAATTGTTTAACCCACTTTATTTACCCGTGGAGGATATTTATATGGCAAAGAAAAAGGTAACAATGGATGGAAACATGGTGGCCGCACATGTCTCTTATGCGTTTACAGAAGCGGCAGGAATTTATCCGATTACTCCTTCTTCAGACATGGCCCAGCATGTTGATGAGTGGGCAGCTCAAGGCAGGAAGAACATTTTTGGTGAAACAGTTAAAGTTGTAGAGATGCAATCAGAAGGTGGAGCTGCAGGTGTTGTTCATGGATCTTTACAAGCTGGCGCCCTAACAACAACATATACGGCATCTCAGGGTCTTTTGCTGATGATCCCCAATATGTATAAAATTTCAGGAGAGAATCTTCCTGGAGTATTTCATGTTAGTGCAAGAACTGTTGCAACACATGCATTATCTATTTTTGGTGAGCACTCTGACGTTTATGCTGCTCGTGCAACAGGGTGTGCGATGCTTGCTGCTGGAAGTGTTCAAGAAGTAAATGACATGGCCGCAGTTGCTCATTTAGCAGCTATTAAAGGCAAGCTTCCATTTGTTCACTTTTTTGATGGTTTTAGAACATCACACGAACTTCAAAAGGTAGAAATTTGGGATTATGAAGATTTAAAATCGATGGCCGATATGAATGCTATTCAAGAATTTAAAGAATCAGCTCTTCGACCAGATCGTCCAGTAACAAGAGGAACAGCGCAAAATCCAGATGTTTATTTTCAATCAAGAGAAGCTTGTAATCATTTTTATGCAAATCTTCCTGCCATTGTTGAATCATATATGGCAGAAGTTGGTAAGCGCACAGGAAGAAAGTACAATCTTTTTGACTATTATGGTGCACCAGATGCAGACAGAGTAATTATTGCAATGGGCTCTGTTACAGAAACAACAAGAGAAGTTATCGACTTTTTAGCAAAAAAAGGTGAAAAAGTTGGTCTTGTTGCAGTTCATTTGTTTAGACCATTTTCAACAAAACATTTTTTAAATGCTCTTCCAAAATCAGTTAAAAAAATTGCAGTGCTCGATAGAAGTAAAGAGTGTGGTGCTGGTGGCGAACCTTTATATATGGATATCAGAGAAGCTCTATATGGGACTCCAAATGCTCCTGTTGTTGTTGGTGGACGATATGGTCTATCTTCAAAAGATACAACACCTGCACAAATACTTGCTGTTTATAAAAACTTATCACAACCTGAACCAAAAAATGGTTTCACAATCGGAATTGTTGATGACGTAACTTTTACATCTTTACCTTTAGAGTCTGATGTAGATACAGTTGCTGCCGGAACTGTTGAGTGTAAATTTTTTGGTCTTGGTTCTGATGGAACAGTTGGAGCAAATAAAAACTCTATTAAGATTATTGGTGATTACACAGATATGTATGCACAAGGATATTTCGCATATGATTCAAAAAAATCAGGTGGAAATACCGTAAGTCATCTTCGTTTTGGAAAAGATCCAATTCGTGCAACTTACTTTGTAAATCATCCAGATTTTGTTTCTTGTAGTGTTCCTCCATTTATTGAAAAATATGACATGCTAAGGGGAATTAAAAAAGGTGGAACATTCCTTTTAAATACTTTTCATAGTGAAAGTGAAATAGGAAAATATCTTCCTGATTTTGTAAAAAAACAATTAGCAGAAAAAGAGGTTAATTTTTACATCATTAATGCAACACAAGTTGCAGAAGATTTAGGTCTTGGAAATCGCACCAATACCATTATGCAATCTGCATTTTTTAAACTTTCAAAAGTTATCGAGTACGATAAGGCAGTAAAGTTTATGAAAGATGCAGTTGAAAAATCATATGGTAAAAAAGGTGCGCACATCGTTAAAATGAATAACGATGCGATCGATCAAGGCGCAACAAAACTTATCCAAGTAAAAGTAGATCCTAGTTGGAAAAATTTAAATGTTTCTGCTAGAAAATTTACGGCCTATGGTACTGAAGATTGCAAAGATAAAGAGTTAATCGACTTTGTAAATAATGTTGCAATGCCGATGAATCTTTTAGAAGGTGATTCTCTTCCTGTAAGTGCTTTTGCAAAAAGAGCAGATGGAACAATTCCTGCGGGCTCATCTGCTTATGAAAAACGTGGTATTGCGGTAAATGTACCAGAGTGGCAATGTGACAACTGTATTCAATGTAATCAATGTGCTTATGTTTGTCCTCATGGAGTCATTAGACCATTTTTATTAAATGCTGATGAAAAGAAAAATGCACCATCTGCAATGGTTACAAAAAAGGCCATTGGTAAAGAAGCAGAAGGCCTTGAGTACCGTATTCAAGTAAGTACTCTTGATTGTACAGGTTGTGGAAGTTGTGCCGATGTTTGTCCTGCAAAAACTAAAGCACTAGTCATGAAGCCTTTAGAAGGGCAACTTGATAATATGAAAAATTGGGATTACTTGCATAACAAAGTTGGTTACAAAGATACCATCTTTAAGAAAAACAATGTCAAAGGATTGCAATTTGCTCGTCCTTATTTTGAGTTTTCTGGTGCATGTGCTGGTTGTGGAGAGACTCCATACATTAAAGCAATAACTCAACTTTTCGGCGATCGTATGATGGTTGCAAATGCAACAGGATGTTCTTCTATTTATGGTGGTTCATCTCCAGCATCTCCATATTGTAAAGATCCATCTGGAAGAGGGCCTGTTTGGGCAAACTCTTTATTTGAGGATAACGCAGAGTATGGGATGGGTATGGCCGTTGCAGTTAATAAAATGCGCGATCGTGTAGCTAAAATGATCACAGAAAATTTAAGTACACTAAGTGCAGAGTCTCAAAAGGCCGGACGAGAGTGGCTTGAGTCAAAAGAAGATGGAGAAAAAACAAGAGCAATTTGTACTAGTTTAATTTCTGCATTGAAAAAAGATAACTCAGCACCAGCAAAAGAGCTTTTAAAGTATGAACAGTATTTTGAAAAACGCTCTGTTTGGATTATCGGTGGAGATGGTTGGGCCTACGATATTGGCTATGGAGGTCTTGACCATGTTCTTGCTTCTGGTGAAAAAGTTAATATCTTAGTTCTTGATACTGAAGTTTACTCAAACACAGGCGGTCAAGCATCAAAAGCATCGCAAACTGCATCTGTTGCTAAATTTGCAGCATCAGGTAAAAAGACAAGAAAAAAAGATCTTGGAAAAATGGCCATGAGTTATGGTTATGTTTATGTTGCTCAAGTGGCAATGGGAGCAAATCAAGGCCAATACTTAAAAGCGTTACAAGAAGCTGAAAGTTATCCAGGACCTGCAATTATTATTGCGTATGCACCATGTATCGCTCATGGAATTACAAATGGTGGCATGACAAAATCTCAAATGGAAGAAAAGCTTGCAGTTGAGAGTGGTTATTGGCATCTATATCGTTATAATCCTCTTTTGGAAAATCAAAATCAAAATCCATTTGTTCTTGATTCAAAAGAGCCTGATTTTAACAAGTATGCAGAATTCATTAAGAGTGAAATTCGTTTTTCCACATTAATGAAAGAGTTTCCAGAGCAAGCAGAAGTGCTATTTAAGCAAGCTCTAGAAGATGCGAAATGGCGTTATATGAGCTATAAGCGTTTGACAGAGATGAAGTATTAGGTAAAAAGGCCAAAATATGGTGCTAGATGATGCTTTGCCGCACAAAAGTCATCTGGCACCTTTTTATAGAACCTTTTTAGTTTTTTCGGAATTGACATATTTTAGAATATGCTTTAAAAATCATTAGTTGATTTGCGATTAATCAAAAAGATTGATCTTATTTTATAAAATTTGGAGTTGTAGATGGTTAAAATTAGAATGGCACGTGCAGGTAGAGTAAAACTTCCTATTTTCACAATTGTAGCAACAAATTCTCGTTCGCCAAGAGATGGTAAATTTTTGCAAAAACTTGGACAGTATCGACCAAAAGAAGAACAAGTTCTTCGCGATTTAAAGCTTGATGCAATCGCTGAGTGGATCAAAAAAGGTGCGATTTTAAGCGATACAGTTAGATCTTTATTTAAAAAACATAAAGTTAATCTTCCAAATCTGTAATAATTTTTTGTAGCACGTCTGTTTAAAAATTAATGACATCGTTGTGTCGTTAAGAGAATAGGTGTGTTTATATCATGTTGAGGTTGAAAAAATGAGCGAACTAAAAGATTTAATTCAGTATGTTAGTAAATCATTGGTTGATATGCCTGATGCGGTAAATGTAAACGAGATATTGGGTGAGCAGACAACGATTATTGAGCTAAGAGTTGATAAAACAGATCTTGGCAAAGTAATTGGGAAACAGGGGCGTACAGCAAGAGCTCTTAGAACTATTTTAAACGCAGCATCGACAAAACTTAAAAAAAGATCTGTTTTAGAAATTATCGAATAATCTTATAGAACTAGTAAATTCTATCTAAGCTAACTGAGTATTTGCCAGGAGCGTAATTTAAAAAACGCTCCTCTTTTATTTTGATATATTTTTTTTCATTATTTGCGTAACTGCAAAACGGATAGATCGCAATACCGCCGCGAGGTGTAAACTCACCGCAGACTTCAAGATATTTTGGTACAAGTAGTTTTGTTAAGTCATTGCAAATTGTTTGAACGCAATCTTCATGAAAATCTCCATGATTTCTAAATCCAAATAGATATAATTTTAAAGATTTTGATTCTACCATTTTTTTATCTGCAATGTAGTTTATAAAAATTTTTGCAAAATCAGGTTGGCCAGTTTTTGGACATAAAGATGTAAACTCTGGGCATATAAAAGTTGTCCAAGCATCATTTTTTGGATTTTTGTTTAAAAAATATTGCAAAATTTTTGGATCGTATCCTGTAATTGTTGGATTTTTGTCACCAAGATTTAAATTTTGTAATTCACTTTTATTTCTCATGTGCACCTCTGGGATAATTTTTACAAAACTGTATCGTTAGTTATAATATATCATCGAATAAAAGTATATATATCAAGGCAGTTTTGTTCTAATGAAGAAATTATTACTTGTTAATTTTGCTACACCAAAAAAGTATAACTATTTTTCTATCTTTACTTATTTGTGGACCCTTTTAACAAGAAAAGAGATACGACCTTTACCAAAAATCATTTGGTATCCACTTATTTTTTGTGTGCTTTTAATTCGTACGTTTAAAACAAAAAAAAGATATTCACCTCTTTTTGATAAAGACTTTCTTACAAGACGAATTTTTCAATCATTTAAAACAAACTTAGAAGATAGTTTTAAACAACATGATTTTTGTGTGACGACACTAGAAGTTCCTCATTGCTATGAGGTAAAAAAGTTAAAAGAGATCTCGTTTGATGTTGTAATCCCTTTATTTTTGCATCCCAACTATTCTACAACAGGTATGCTTGATTCCTTGCTAGAAGAACACGCATTGACATGTCGTACAATTATTAATTGGGCGCAAAAACCATGGTTTGATTTATATCATAATTGTATGAAAGAAAAAATTTTGGCCTTTGTCTCTAAAAATACCAAAATAAAACATCTAGTAATTACCTTTCATTCATTGCCAGAAAAAAAAGCAATTAATGAAGGGCTTTATCTAGGTGCGATAGAAAATAGCTTTCTTTTTTTTAAAAATGAATTTTTAAACTTTAATGTATTAAAAGCGTTTCAATCCGAAATGCCTTTTGGAAAATGGCTTGGGCCTGATATTTTAGCAGTTTGCAACAATCTTTTAAATACTTCAAACGGCGATGTTTTGGTCGTTCCGGGAAGCTTCTTTTTTGATTGCATTGAAACAAGTGTTGAATTAAATATAGAACTTAAAAAAAAATCGCCCCATAAGGAGCGACTTTTTGTTATGACTTGTTTAAACGATGATGATGACTTTATTAAACAAATAGCAGAAGCATTGCCTGGGTTTAATATTGAACAATTGGATTAATGTCTGCAAATGGAATTCCTCTGATGTCATTTTCAGAGTTAATACATCCTTGTGCTTCCATTGAAAAAGTTTCTGTGCTTAGTGGAATTTCATAATATCCCATGATTGCATTAGAACCTTTTACATAAAAAATTTCACCACTTTGTTTCACAACTTTTAAAACAAACTGAAGACCTAAGTTTTGATTTGAAACTTGAGGATAACCTCTTTGAGCTATAATGATATCGACTAGTGATGTTTGCCAACGATTTGTAAGTTCTGATTTTACTAATTTTATCTCGTTTTGATTTTGCCACTTTCTTAACTCATTAGCTGCATTGTCAAATTCGCTTTTCCCGTAGACTAGAAATACTTCGCTCGTAGATTCTAACTGCTCATTTTGATATATAAATTTAAAATCCACTGAGGTTGATGTCCAATATCCACAGCTATTATTAATTAATCTTCCTTCGACGTTTAGTTGGTTTGCATAGATTGATCCAGTAAATAACATGGAGACGATTAGAGCTAGAAACTTTTTCATAACAATTACCTCTTTTGAGTCTAAAGTGTTTTGTTTGATTCGCTGGAGATATCATATTTTTTTAAAAAAAGGAGAGTTTGTGAAAGATTTTCACGGTTTACTGTATTGATTTTTATCCTTCTAAGAATTTTGACCATAAAATATGGACTTGTGGCCCTATCTTGTTTTAGTATGACCATTTTTGTAGTAGGAAATAATAATAGAAATAGTATTTAAGAAAAGAAATAATATTTATGGACGATAAATTAATTGAAGTGGTTTTATCCTACCCCAAGCTAAAAGAGCGAATTGAGGCCAAGCCTCAAGATAGAGAGTTAGCACTTAAGCGGCTTAAAGAAATTGCGGCAAATTTCTCTCCCAAAGTTATGACAACCCTTACCAAGGTGATGGATGTTATAACCAAGAAATTGTATGACGGACTAGATATTGAGACGGCGGATGGTATTAATTTAAATGATCTAGTTCAAAAAAATTGTGTTGTTTTTGTTCCAAATCACCAATCTCATGCAGACTATGTCGCTCTTAACTACCTTGTATATAAAATAATAGGTCGTCCAGTTTTCGTCGCAGGTGGTGTAAACTTAAATTTCTTTTTAATTGGAGATCTTTTTAGAAAGTGTGGCTGTTTTTTTATTAGAAGAACTTTTACCGCAGACATGGTGTATCGCTTAACTTTTGAAGGATACCTTTATTATCTTCTAATGGAAGGTCATCCAATCGAATTTTTCTTTGAAGGTGGAAGATCAAGAACAGGAAAATTACTAGAGCCAAAATTAGGTCTTTATCAAATGATTCTTGAAGCCTATGATGCTTTACCCAAGGCAATTCGAAGACCTTTAAAATTTATTCCTGTTAGTATTGTTCACGAAAATGTTCCAGAACAAAGAACTCTATCAAAAGAACTAGAGGGACGAAAAAAAGAAAAAGAGAGCTTTACTCAAGTTGTAAAGTTGATAAAACTTTTTTATCGGCAGTTTGGACAAGTGACAATCAGATTAGGAAAACCTGTTTATCCAAGAATCTCTAGTGATTATAAAGCTGATTCAATCTATGTTGCCCATGAATGTTTTAGGGCCGTTGGTAATAATTTGGCAATCACACCATCATCTTTGCTTGCAATGATAATGCTCGATGAATCTTCCGGTGCAATGAAATGGGATGATATTTTTTCTAAAGCACAAAGAATTTTAGAGTTTGCAAAGATTTTTAAAATACCTGTAACAAAGCAGCTAGAAAATGAATTGCTAAAAGAGTCTTTAGAACATGCAATTGATATTTTTATGGCCAATGGGAAAATGGGTGTTATCGGCAGGACAAGATTTGGTCATGTGTTCTATTTTTTTAAAGAAGAAGCACGCAAGGAAGTTTTGTATTTAAAAAATACAATTATTCATCATTTCTTGGTCGCTTGGCTTATCAATCTTGGTTGGATTAATATTTTTCGAGGGACAATTAAAACAAGAAAAGATCTTAAAGATTTTTATTTTGCACAAAGGAATTTTTTAAAGATCGAATTTTATTTGCCACCAGCAAAAGAGTTTTTAAGAAGTATAAAAAATATGGTTTCTTATTCCATTGGTAGACCATTTTTAAGGCTTGATGATTGCTTAAGGTTTTCTCATAAGGACTTATATGAATTGGCGGCAAAACTAGGTATGTTTTCAAGAGGATGTACCTATATTTATGAGGGTTATTATCTCACAACTTTGGCAATAAAAAACTTAACATCAGCAGGCAAGATTGACTTTACGATGGATGATTTTTTGAAAGAGTTTTCACAAGTTTGGGAAATCGAACTAGAGAATGGTAGGATAATTAATTTTTCAGAAAGTTCTTCTGCTCTTTTGATCAAAAATAGTTTTAAATTTTTGATAATGGAAAATATTATTGAAAACAATCTTTCAAGTTACAAAGTCTTATCTTTAAATAGACTAGATCAGTTATGTTTAAACTATGCAAAAATTTTGCGAGAACAGATGATTTTTAATTGGCGGGTTTTATGACAAAAAAGAAATTTCCTGGAGACAAAAACAAGGCATTGGATGCCGTAACTCAAATGTTACAATATCTAGGTGAAAATCCGGCGAGAGAAGGATTACAGCATACACCAGAGCGAATGGTAAAATCATGGGATCGACTTTTTGGAGGTTATCTGATCGATCCAAAGGATATGTTTACCGTTTTTGAAGATGGTGATGATATACCAAATGATCAAATAATATTGCTAAAGGATATTGAATTTTATTCAACATGTGAGCATCATTTTTTGCCATTTTGGGGAAAGGCACATGTTGCATATATTCCAGATAAAAAAATTGTAGGTATTTCAAAACTTGCAAGATTATTAGAAATTTTTTCCAGACGTTTACAGATTCAAGAAAGAGTAGGTAAGCAGGTTACTAAGGCCATTATGGAGCACCTTGGAGCAAAGGCCGCAGCTTGTATTATTGAAGCAAAACATTTTTGCATGACATCAAGAGGAGTTGAAAAACAGCACTCCGTTATGGTTACTTCTTCTTTAAGAGGCTCTTTTCTAAATCAAGGGCAGACAAGGCAAGAGCTTTTAAATCTTATAAAAAATTAAACTCTTTTAGGTTCCAAGAGATTTACTTTTTAGGGCAATATGCTATCTTTTTTGTTGGTGATCTAACATTTTTAAGAAAGAATATCTGTTAGGTCGTTTCTTTAACGTTATCTGGAGGTGGATTATTAGAGAGGAAAACCGTTTTGCAGGAGAGGGCAAGCCTGAATATCAGGGAGGAAATCGTCAAAAAAAAGGGAGTGATGGCCCGAGAGTAAACGAAGAGATTCGAATTCCAGAATGTCGTTTACTTGGAGATGATGGCACAGTGTATGGGGTAGTATCAATGAGTGAAGCTCGTCGAATTGCCCAAGAATCTGGTCTTGACTTAGTAGAGGTTTCTCCAAATGCAAATCCACCAGTTGTAAAAGTTATAGATTACGGTAAATTTAAATATGATCTGCAAAAAAAGGCCAGTAAGGCGAAAAAGCATCAGGTAGTCGTTCAGATCAAGGAACTACAATTTCGACCAAATATAGAGGCCAACGATATTGCAACAAAGCTTAAAAAGGCCAAAGAGTTTTTAGAAGAAGGCGATAAGGTTAAGCTTGTTATGCAGTTTCGAGGTCGAGAAATGGCCCATAAAGATATAGGTCTTGATAAGTTTGCAAATATCTTAAAGTCAATATTAGAGCTAGGGGCGATTATTGAGGCAGAGCCTAAGTTAATGGGTAATAAGATGATAGGAATGGTGGCCCCAGATAAGAAAATCGTAAAAAAATAGTTTTTTACATAACAGAAAGAAATTAAGTGAGATAAGATTATTGTCTTTTTGACGATTTATTGTTATTCTCGCCCGAATTATAAATTTAAATTAATTACTTAAGGGAGATAGATATGCCAAAGATGAAGACAAGAAAAGCTGCTGCTGCAAGATTTAAAGTAACAGGTACAGGTAAATTAAAACGTAATAAATCAGGAATTAGACATAACCTAGGTTCAAAAGAACATGGAAGAAAAAAACATTTGGGTAAGGCTTGTTTAGTTGCTCAAGTTGATGTAATTCCTGTTAAAAAAATGTTACCAGGTATTTAATTATTAAGTATAAAACATAGCGTGTTCAACTGGAATTTGGGCAACAAGAGATTGTTATAATTGTTTCAATCCCCCTAATTGTTTTCCGTTGATCCTTCAAGGAGTAAAAAATGGCGAGAGTAAGAAGAGGTTTTAAAGCAAGACAAAGAAGAAATAAGATTCTAAAACTTGCAAAAGGTTTTCACTTTGACCGCAGAACAAAGTTTAGAAGAGCTGCAGAAACTGTTGCAAGAGCTCTTCATTATGCTTATATCGGTAGAAGACTACTTAAAAGAGATATGAGACAGTTATGGATTGCTCGTATTTCTGCTGCTGCAAAAATGCTAGACACTTCGTATTCAAAATTTGTGTCAAACCTTAAAAAAGGTGGCGTAAAACTAAATAGAAAAATGTTATCAGAGCTTGCGGCGCGTGATTTTGGAGCTTTTAAAAGCATTAAAGAAAAAATCATGAAGTAGTGATTTTTATAAATTTTTTTATGTTAAGAAGGGCAACAATATTTGTTGCCTTTTTTTTTGAAAAATTAATTTGACCAATGGATGGTAGTTCGTTACTTTTAGCGAGATTTAATCATTCCTATTTTTGATTATAAGATTAATAATTTAGTGTGAATTTGTAATTTTATAAATTCAATCAATAGATGGAGAACGATGATGACAAAATTGGCCGCTATGACATTTTTGCTTTGTTTTGTGGGAAGTTCTTTTGCTGCAGATGGTTGGTTTCATGTACGTTTAAATGCAGCTAACGATATGAAAATATCTGTTGATTTTAAAAAAGAGATTTATACAAATAATGTAGATGGGCCAAGCAAGCTAGTAACTGCATGCCCAATTTTTGTAAATGTATATTATCCTGGATTAAAAAACAGCGATCAGATTAAAATTGTTTTACAAAATAAGAGACAATATTTAGAGACAGACTATTCCGAAGCTACCCAATATTTTCTTGATTTAAAATATCAGGGCGATCATTTTTCGGGAGAGTTGGGGCACTCATTTCGTACAGCAGATTACAAGGATGTATATATCCCTTGTATAGAAATAGATCATCAAGGGCCTTATCAGGTACGAAGCTACATTCAAGAGCTTTCTGTTAGTATAAATGGTATTTGGCTTGTTGACCCTTTATCTCGAACTAATAACTTCAAGTTTGAGATGGCCCAAACGGCCGACTAAAAAAGACCACCATTTTTCTTTGTAAGTTAGTCTTAATTCTAACGAACCTCTTTTCGTGGCATATTTTCCCTCTCGTCTAACAATAATTGTTATGTAAAAATAGTCACATGAAATATAGTGTTATTATTTGCTCTTTTTTGTTTGTCGTTTTTTTTGTTTCCACTTCATCTTGGGCCGTAAGTAATGTAAAAGAAGATCAAAAAGTTATTGGTGTTGAATCTTTCTATAATCCAAGTATTAATTATAGCGAGTTTATTGCTCGAGTTACCGATCGCGATTCTACTAATAAGGTTATAAAGCTTTACTCGGAAAATGCTAATGTAAAATTTCTTGCAGCAGGAGATGTTTTATCTTTTCATGTTGCTTCTAAAACAAAGAGAGATCATTGCACTGGTTTCGTGCGCGATACTGATGAGAATTACTTTGTGATGTTTGTAAAAAACCTAGAGATTTGCTGGCCAGAAGAGTTGTATTTAAGAAGGGGAATGATGCTTAAATTTTCATCAGAGATTATGGGGCAAAGGGTAAAAGAGGCATCTTCTCAGAGGGCCTTACTTATAAAAAGGCGTGAAGATTTTTTAAAACAACTAAACGAAGTGAATCGTTTTTTATGGTCTTATGATCAGCAAAGAGCACTTCTTGCATCATCATATGAGGCAAAAATAGTAGAGCTTGAAAAAGAAAAACAAAAGGCCCAAGAGTTGCTTTTGCAAAAAAAACAAGATCAGATTAATCTCCAAAAAGAGCTGAGTAAAAACTTAACTTTGTTAGATCGAGATTTAAAGTTTTATCGAGTCGACAATACTGAAATGCTAAAAGATCGTTGGCAAAGCGATAAGAATTTAGGGTTACCAGTTGAAGAGCGACCTTCAATAACTATCGATGAATGATATAGTGATCGTATAATCCTTGCAAAAAATTGTCATTATACTGATGCATACTTGCATGCTCTCGATATAGTTTTAAGTCATAAGATGGGGCAGTCCCAAGCCACTCTTTAATCGTTGTTTCCGGATGTCCTTGATAGATCCATTTAAAGATACATGCTTGACGTAGAGATTTAGGAGTAATGGGAGAGTCTATTTTTTTAGAATAATCTTTAAAGATTATTTCCATGCCACGCGCAGATAATTTTGGGGCCATGATAGTGTGCGCATTGGCATTAAACAGCAAGTGAGTAAAATTAAGCTTAGAACGCAGCTGCTCCTTATCTAATAGTGTCAAATATTTTTTTGCAATAATAGTGAATAAAGAAGGTAATGGAATACTATATGGACGAATTTTTGGTGGAGTAATTGTTACTCTTGGATTTGATGATAAAATAAAATCATCGCGTTTTAGTTCGCTTATATCAGATACTTTAAGACCGGCCCCAAAAATTAATAATACAAGAATTTGATTTCGTACAGCAATCAGTTCAAGCAAATCTTTGTTATCTCTTTCTTCGATCAGTAGGGTTGTCCAAAGTGTTTTTACATCGAGTAAAGAACAAGGCCTTGGAATATCTAAAAATTTTTTTGCAACAGGAAGAGATAGAAGTGGATTTTGTTGTACAATGTTTTCTCTTAGTAAAAAATCAAAAAATAATCGCAGAGTTTGTATTCGCCGTCTGATTGAATTATTTGATGTATACTTTTCTTGCAGAAATTTGCCATAATCTTTTGCATGATTGGTTGAAAAATTTGCGATATTTTCGTTTTTTTGCTCTAAAGAAAGGTATAAAGCAAAACAATCTAGATCGACCTTATAATTTTTTATTGTATTTTGGCTTTTGCCATTTTGTTCTAAGTTTTTTACAAACCGTTCTTTATATGTGGCAAACTTTAATTCCTTCATTAGTAACTACACTTTTTTAAGATAATAATTCAAAGTATAGTAGCACTAATTTGTATTGGCCTCAAATTTTTGAGTAGAAAAGATTAGGCGTCTCGAATAATGTAAGTATCTTTGCCTTTATCAACCATATCCTTTAATTCTTTCCCAACTTTAAAAAATGGAACTTTTTTAGGAGAAACTTTAACAAGTTTTCCTGTTTTTGGATTTCTTCCTTCATAGGATTTATAGTTTCTATTTGCAAATGAACCAAAGCCTCTAATTTCGATTCTTTCATTGTTATAGAGAGCATTGATCATACTATCAAAACAGATATTGATAATGGTTTCTGCTTGTTTGTGAGTAACTTGCGCCTGTTTTTCTAGGGCAATGATTAAATCTGCTTTTGTCATATCGTTCTCCTTACAAAAAGAATCTTTAAACTGTACATCCATATCGTCTAAATAGAGAAAAATCTTTAACAAATCTGATAACTATTTCTTGATAAATGTTGTGGAAAACTTAAAAAAAATCAGTCATGACAATGGTTTTTAAAGAGAATTTATTTTTTTAAAATAACTGCTTCTTAAGGCATTAGAGAAATCTAGATTAGAGGCATATTCATATCCAAAAACCTTCGTCCAAAGAGCAGGATCTTCCATACAAAAGTAAAAAAATATATCTTTATGCCACGGTGAAAAAAGTTCATATATTTGTGAGAAAAATACCTCTTTATCTTTTAAAGGGTAGGTTAATTTATTGGCCAATTGAGCAAAAGGCATTTTTAAAATTTGAGAATGGGGATGACCCTCTCTAATTTTTGGAATTAATTTTTTAATAAAAGTTAAAGTCCCAAGAGATAAGCAAATGACATCTTTGGGATTAAATGTGGCCAGAATAATTTCTGCAATTTTTTGATACTCTAAAAGATAGTCTTTAAATGGCACAATTGGATGTAGATGAAAACCTACAAGCCGATTATGTTTCACAACTTTTTTTGCGGCCAAAATCCGATCTTCTAATGATGCAGAAAATGGCTCTTCATGACTTACAAGGGATGGAGGAGAAATTGTCCATGTGAAAATAACGTTTTTTGGAATTGGTACGCATAAGAAATTATCAATAGCTGAAAGCTTACTTTTAAATTCTAAAATGATATTGGGATTTTCATCTGCAAAATCGTATAGTTCTTTTATTAGGCGAGGGTGATCGTTTATAAGTAAAGAATCTGACGATTGACCTGTTCCTATGTGATAAGTTTTGCTTGTATCAAACTCAAGCTTGCAAAGATCATCTTTTATTGTTGTTGGAATTGTAACTGTAGGAATATCTTTTTGGTGATAAAAATATTTTATACTACAGTATGTACAACCCACATTACATCCACGAATAACATCTAGAGTTAGTAACTCACAACATCTTGTTTTGTCTGAATCGACTGGACATTTACCCATAATCTTGCCAGCGATGTTATTAATTTCTTGTGCAATAAACTTTTGAGGAGAGTGACGCGGTATTTTTTGATAATCTCGGGGATGTAATTTTGTTTGATTCCACAAAGAAAGCATTTCTTGATATGTTGTAATGCTTTCAAAGTTTTGTGATTTTTCTCCCCACGCCATTAAATCTTTCAAGCAATCCTTAAATATTTTTTGCTCTTGAAACGTCATGTATTCTTTATTTTTTTTATTCATATAATAAAATATTTTTCTAAAATATTTGTTGTGTCGTTAGATGTTAGAGATTGTTCGCTACATAAACCACAAAATCTTGCCGCCATAACATTTTCTTTTAGATCGTCGATGAATAAAATGTTTTTTGGGTTCATTCGGATACTAGAAATTGTGTGAATATAGATTTGCGGATCAGGTTTTCTTATTCCTATGTGATGGCTGGCATGAATTTTTGTAAAGCGTTGAAAAGGACTTAAATTAATAAAATACTCGTAGTGTAGTGCATTTGTATTAGATAATGCATGGATTGGGATGTCTATTTTATCAAGAATATTTTCAATGTTATCCATCTGCTCTAAAAGACAATTCATCCATGCTTCTTTGATTATTGCAAGTGAAAATTTTTGGCCGATTAATTTTTGAATAGAATATAAAAAATCATTGGTCGATATTTTACCACACTCATAATCTAAATATTGTCCATGATTGGTTATAACAGAGAGAATATCTGCTCTTACATTTTTATCTACTTGTTGCAAAACTTTAACTGAAGCGTTCCAGTTGACTTTTAAAATTATTCCACCAACATCCAAAAGGAGTAGCTTTATTTTTTTCTCGTTATTTTTCATAAATCTTAATATACTGTTTCTAAAGGAAAATGCAAAGGAAGAGTTATGCTGCGACAGGTTGGATCGCCAAGAAGCGATAATGATGGGAATGATATTTATTGGTTTGTAGATGATTTATTTGATCTGGTGTTGTGGGAGAATTTAGAAACGAAAAATATTTTTTCTTTTGAAATTACTCACAAAGAGTGGCAGGTGGTTTTAAGATTTATAGAGAATAAGCATCTTTTGCTTTATCGAGTGCATGATGATGGAGAGAATCCGCTAAAAAATGCATCGCCTTTGCTCGATGGAATTATTGAAGATGAAGACTTGAAAAAAAAATTGATTTATTTGTTTTGTCAGCACATTGACGACAGTATTCCGAAAAGAGTGCTTGCGCTATTTCGAGATAATGGTATTCCTTGCTAAATTATGGGCCAGTAAAATTACTCTTTTTGTAAATGGATTTAAAACGATATTGTTTTATACGTATTGAATAAAAAATATTATCTTGGTGATGATTCAAAGATTGCAGGTAATAATACCAAGTTTATGAAATAATGTCGGTTTTTAAATGGCGATTTGTAACGATCTTTTGTTTTTAAATTTTGCTAAAATACTCGACGTAACGATGGCCACGCCTGCGTTTTTAGCTAAAATTTAAAAACAAAATCTCATCACAACTTACCATTTCTCTCCCGACATTATTTCATAGACTTGGTATAATTAAACATGATAACAGTATGTTATGCAAACAGTTGGTATTGATATAGGTTCTAGAACAATTGAAATTGTGCTCCTTAAAGAGAAGCAAATTGTTTCTATGCATAAGTTTGAAACTCAAATTAATCTTTTAGAGCAAGTTAAAACACTCCTTGCAACTTATGACAGCAACATTATTGTTGCAACAGGGTATGGAAGACAGCTTGTTCAAAATTATTATAACTGTAAAATTATTACAGAAATAAAAGCATACGCTACTGCAATAAAGTTTTTGTATCCAGATGCAAAATTGATTTTAGATATAGGTGGTCAGGACACAAAAATTATATCTTTGGATTCTGAAGGAAATATAAAGAAATTTGAGATGAATGATAAATGTGCCGCGGGCACAGGAAAATTTCTAGAGATTATGGCGATGACAATTGGTGTTGGTATTGAAGAATTTGGAATGATGGCAGAGAATGTAAATGGAAATTTGATGATAAATAATACATGTACGGTGTTTGCCGAGTCAGAAGTTGTATCACTTATTACCCAAGGATATTCAAAAGACTTAATTGCGCATGCGATACATCAAACGGTTGCTCATAAAGCAGTGTCTATGATTAATCGTCTTGCAGGAAATGAGAGTACCATCATTTTTGCAGGTGGAGTTGCTCTTAATAAAACGATTGTTAAACTTATAAAAAAAATTTCAAATAAAAATATTATTGTCCCCGATTCGCCACAATATTTAGGTGCGCTTGGAGCGGCACTGCTTTTATAGTGTAAGGAGTTTCTATGCCAAAAAAACAGATTTTTAATGATGAATTTCAAGGGGCCCCGCTAAAAAGAGCTCTTGCATATGTATTAAAAAAGCGTGACGAAAAAATGCCCATTGTAGGTGTATATTGTACTTATGCTCCTCTTGAATTAATTTATGCAGCAGATGCAATCCCTGCGGTCTTATGCGCATTTGCTAATGGGCCGATTGCAAAAGCAGAGGAAGTTCTCCCTACCAATCTTTGTCCTTTAATCAAGTCCAGTTACGGTTTTATTGAACTAGGAACATGTCCTTTCTTTGAACTTACGGATGCTGTTGTTGGAGAAACAACATGTGATGGCAAAAAGAAAATGTTTGAATTGATTAATGATAAACGTCCAATGTTTATAATGGACTTACCTCAAAATCCATCAAGTGATAGCTCTATTAATCATTGGAGAGAATCAATTGTAGCATTCAAATCTTTTCTTGAAAAAAATTTTCAAAAAAAAATCACAGATCAACAAATTCGAGATGCAATTGTTGAGAATCAAGAAAAAAATACTTTGATTATGAAAATTTTCGACTACGCGAATCATACTCCATCAGTTGTGTCTTGGACTGAGTTATATGATGTCGCATGTATGGGAATGGTTTGTCGAGGTCGAGATATAAAAGAAAAATTGGAAGAAATTATTTTTGTATTAGATGAACGAGTCAAAAACAATGACTTTATTTATAATAAAGATGCATCCAGAATTCTTGTTACAGGATCTCCTTTAGGGGGAGATTCATTAAAAATTTATAAATTAATTGAGGAGGCCGGAGGTATTGTTGTGGGACTAGATTCGTGCACAGGAAGAAAATCTTTTGCTCCGATTATTGATTGTAGCAAAGAGGATGTCTATACCGCGCTGGCCAAGCGTTATCTCCAGATTCCTTGTGCCTGTATGACCCCTAACGATGGTCGTATAAAGGAACTTGAACATATGATAAAAAATAGTGGTGCTGATGCAGTAATTGATGTCGTACTACAGGCTTGTCATACGTACAATATAGAATCTGTTCGTGTGGAAAAATTTGTTTCAGAAAAGTGTAAAATTCCATTTTTAAAAATTGTAACAGATTATTCTTCAGAGGATGTAGGTCAGCTTAAAACTAGAATTGGGGCCTTGATTGAAATGATTGATTGAGCACTTCTTTCCATCCCATTTTTTCTTTAAGTCACACTCAAGATCAGATCATTTTCGCTCTTAATTTTTAAGACATCATTTTTTTACCCCTTTCCCGCTAAATTTATGATGCGGGAGAGGGGTAAAAAAGTGATGTCAAAGTTCTTCAGTAATATTCTGATCTTGAAGCGTGACTAATTTTTGTTGTCGGTGGGCCTTAGGTAGGTTTTTGGTTTTTAAAATTTTTTGTACATATCAGCCATTGCTTTTTGTGCAATTCAAAACCATATTTTAACATTATTGTTTTTCATTTTTAATCAAGCGCAATATCTTAAGCGGCTAAGTCTTCTAACCGAACACCCATCGCCGTGGCCAATTTTCGCAAAACCTGTAAACCAATTGAGCGATTTCCTTTTTCAATAGAACAAAGACTTCCCTTGCTCATTTCTGCCTTTTGGGCCAGCTCGTTTAGTGTAAAACCCAATCCTAGGCGTAGTGCACGAATTTTTTCTCCAGTGGTTAGTTCTGGGCGATATGGAGTTTCCTTTCCAGTCACCTTCTTTGAGCGATTAAGAATTTCCTTCTCAAACTTGGAGACATCATCTACAACCAAATACAGATGGCCCTTTGCTTTTTTCACCTTAATCTTCAATTCTGTTCCAGAGGTAAGCTCAATATGTGCCTCTTTCAAAGCGTCTTCAAACAATGTTCCTAGTTTCATATTCTCACCTCCGAATAATACTTTTGTAATCGTGAGCAACGATGCGGATAACAATCACTTTTTTCTCTGGCCGAAATTCAACAATGATTCGCTACTTTTGATTAAGTCTGGCGGAATAAAACCCTTTTAATGCTCCAGACAAAGCCTCTGTGCGCCATCCACCCTTTAACCATGGGCCAAGTAAGGTTACCGCACTTGCCCACGGGTCAAACTTCTTTTTAACCTGTGCTGGGGATTCCGATAACTCTTCTTTTGCTTCTTCAGCTATGATTATTTTCCACATAACAATCCATTGTACTCAATTTTGAGAACTAAGTCAAGCATAGCATATCACCTTATGTATTACGTTGTAGAAAGATTAATCGAATCTTTTCGTTAATAAAAATGAAATAACTTCTTCAAGAGGTGCCCCGCCCACATATAGAAGAAAAAGCCATGTACCTTATTTTCATACACTAATCTCCTTCAATATATAAACTTTCTAGCCCCCTATATACTTTGGAGACTTTTTCTTCGGAAAAAGTGTTATAATCAACTAAAATAAGGGGAATTTAAAATGAGAAAAATTACAAACTATTCGACAGAAGAAAAACAACTGGTACTAAAAGAAGCGATTGAATCAGACAATACTCCTACTGTTTCAAAAAAATTTAATATACCAGAGGGAAAAACAGTGTAATTTTAGGCCGGAGCAAATACAATTTAAATTTAGGATTTACCGGTAGCACACCCGGAAGCACAAAGTAGCACAATGGGAAATGAACCGAAATTTTGAGAAATGCTCGCCGCAAAATGCAGACTGAATGAACTGGCAACTCCTTGATTTAAAATGTTTTGAAATTTTCGTTACCTAGTTCTCTAAAATAAAAAAGCCCGGTCGCCCGAGCTTTTCTATTAAAAATTTTGGTGGAGGATATCAGGATCGAACTGACGACCTTTTCGCTGCCAGCGAAACGCTCTCCCAACTGAGCTAATCCCCCGACATATATATCGTTGATTAATTAACTCGGGCAATGATATCAAAGGCCCATAAATAATCAAGTTAAAAGTTAAAAGAAGTTTCCTAAATTTCAAAAAACTACCGTCTGTTTATAACTTCTGATAGACTATACTTAAAAATTAAAAAAAGGATTATTGATGAGAGTGTTTGTTAACAGAACATTAAACATGAAAAAAATTAAGGCCATTGGTTTTGATATGGACTATACGCTTGTGAGGTACTATACCGAGCAATTTGAGGAGCTAACCTATAAGACGATACTTAATAAATTAGTTTCGTTAAAAGGATATGCAAAAGAAATCTTATCTTTTGAATTTGATGCAAATAAAGTCATTCAGGGGCTAGTCATAGATAAACGTCGAGGAAATGTTGTAAAGCTTAGTCGCTACGGAAAAGTTAAGAGTTCATGGCATGGAAACAAAAGACTCTCTTTTGAAGAGCAAGAGGCACAATACGGAGTTGCAGAGATCGAACTAAGCGATCAAAAGATTCAAAGTCTTGATACATCATTTTCTGTTGCACACGGTGTTTTATATGGCAACTTGGTGGAGCTAAAAGATCAAAGGCCGGAGTTAAATTTGTCAGATTACGAAACGATTGCTGAAGATATTCGCTTTTGTCTCGATATTGCTCATAGAGATGGTTCGCTAAAAGATGAAGTTAGAAAAAATATTTCAAAGTATATTATTCAAGATCCAGAACTTCCTTCGCTACTTGAAACCTACAAAGAGTATGGAAAAAAATTAATAATAATTACTAATTCTGATTTTTCGTATTCAAAACTTTTACTTGATTATACCATTAATCCATTTCTTCATAACCATAAAGATTGGAGTGAGTTATTTGAAGTTGTTGTAACTCTATCTCAAAAACCACGATTTTTTTATGACTCATTGGCATATTTAAAAATAGATCCAAATACAGCTCTTATGAGTAATTTAGAAGGGCCACTTGTGTCAGGAATTTATCAAGGTGGCAATGCAAAACAAATGCAAGCAGACTTGGGACTTAAGGCCAATGAAATTTTATATCTTGGTGATCATATTTTTGGAGATGTTGTTTCTTTAAAAAAGACGGTTAATTGGCAAACAGGTTTAATTTTTCACCCACTAGAGGAAGAGATGATTGCTATCACAAAAGGTGCAGAAACTCAAAAAAGGATAGATGAGTTAATGCATCAAAAAATTATTTTAGAAGATAAGTTAAATATCTCTTATTTACCAAGAAAAGCACACATAAATTTAAATACAGAAGAGAAAGAGAAAAAATTTGCACAAAAAAATGAATTGTTTAACGAAATAGAAAAAATTAATAGCGAAATTTCTAAACTGATCGAAAAATATCAGGCCCTTTTTAATCCGAGTTGGGGAGAGTTGATGCGCGCAGGAAATGAAGAGAGCAGACTTGCCGGTCATATCGAAAAATATGCAACGATTTATATGGCCAAAGTCTCTGATCTTTTAGAATGTTCTCCTCGGACGTATTTTAGACCTATTAGAAGAATTTTAGCACATGAACACGTCTTTTAAAGTTTTGGCCTGCGTTAATTTTTATTTGTACTAAGCGTTAAAATTATGTCAAATTTATATCTTTAAAATACGATACATTTTTAGACAGGATGTCTGAGTGGTCGTATTGACACACATAATATTTTTATTTTTTTCAAGGGACACTGAAGTGAGACTGAAAAAACTTATTATTCAAGGATTTAAATCATTTAAAGATCGTACTGTAATTACTTTTGATAAGGGAATTACTGGAATTGTTGGGCCAAATGGCTGCGGAAAATCAAACATTGTTGATGCCTTATTTTGGGTTATGGGCGAACAATCGGCCAAGCACTTGCGTGGCGATAACATGAAAGATGTTATTTTCTCTGGAACATCTAAATTTGGTCCTGGGGCCTGGGCCGAAGTAACTTTGGTTTTGGATAATCCTGATGGCAAGCACATTCATATAGGCAATAAGGTTTCTAATCCAACAGAAATTCAAGTTACAAGAAAGCTCTATCGAAATGGAGAAACAGAGTATCGTATTAACGGGGTTCCTTGCCGCTTAAAAGACATTCAAGAAGTTTTTATGGATACAGGGGCAGGGGCAAAATCTTATTCAATTATTGCTCAGGGAGAAATTAATCGTTTAGTTCAGGCAAAGCCTGTTGAGCGTAGGGTAATGATCGAAGAGGTTGCTGGTATTACAAAATTTAAAGCAAGAAAAAAAGAGTCTCTAAAAAAAATTGAGCAGACAGAGCTTAACTTAGGCAGGCTTAATGATTTAGAGATGGAGGTTGAAAAGACTTTAAATGTGCTAGAAAAACAGGCCGAGAAAGCAGCTCTTGCCCAAACATTAAAGGCAAATATTGAAAAATTAGAACTTTTAGTTGGTGCGCATAAAGAGCTAGAGTTAGTAAAGGGTATAAAAGAGGCCCAAGAGATTGTTGAAGAAAAAAGCAGTGAGCTTGTTGCATGGACGGCAAAAAAAGATAGTTTGGAACTAAGTTTACAAGAAGAAAGAATTAAAAGAGATGAGATGACATCAAGTCTTGATGTCATGCAGGCCAGTTTTAATGAACAGTCAAAAAGACTTGCAACTTTAGAAGAGAGGCTTACCCATCTAAAAAGAAGTAAAGAGGATCGCAAAAAACTAATTCTAACAAGACAAGAAGAAAATCAGCAGTTACAAGATGAGCTTAGTGATCGGAAAGATCGCTTGGTATCTCTTGAATCAGAGTTAGAGTCAGTAACAAAAGAAAACGATAGTAATTTTGATTTTAGCGAATTAGAAGATAAAGTGGAGGTTTTAAAAACCGAATTAGATTTTAAAAGAGAAACTCTTAGTGACTTAAAATCTGAACTGGAAAAAGAAAAAAATAAATTACAATCAATTGATCAAGAAAATTATAAAACATCTGCAAGGAAAGAAGAGTTAGCGGCACAACTGCAAGATATTACGCAAGAGATCGATGGCCTAGAAAAACAGTATGCTGGTGTGAATTTAGAAATTGCCAACATGAGGGAAGATGTATTGGCAACAGAAAAATCAGAAGCTCTTTTAAAAGAGAGTGAGTTTAAAGCAAAAGAAGCAATGCTTTCTTGCGAAAGAGTTTATCAAGAAAAGCAAAAATTAATTTTAGAAAAAAATAAAGAGTTGATTCAAGTAGAGTCTCGACTAAAATCTTTAAGTGAATTGCGTGATTCTTTGGAAGGCATTGAAAAAAATACCTCGCAGTTTTTAAAGGATGAAATTGGAAGAGATTATGTTTTACTTGGAAATCTTATAAAATGTGCACCAGAGTATACATCTGCGGTCGGCACATTGATGGGAGAGCTTTTAGAAGTTTTAGTATCTTCAAAAGAACAAGATTTACGTAGGGTTTTTTCTTGGACTGAAAAACAAAAGAATGCTGGCCTAGACATTCTGCTTGATTCAACATCAAAAAAACAAAGTACAGAACTTGATAAAGAATTTATTCCTCTTCTAGAGATTGTAGAACTTCCAAATGATTTAAAAGAGAAGATATCTCCACTTCTGTTTGGAATGTATATTTGTAAAAATTTTGATTCTTTCACACCAGAGAAGCTCAAAGATAAAGATTTTTGCCTTATCGCATCCTCTGATGGAAAACAGTTTGTAAAAAATATTGGTGGAGCTTTTGTTTTAGGGTTTTACAATAAAACATCGGCCGATTCTGGAATGGTTGCTAGAAATAATAAAATAAGTGAGCTAACAGCAGGTTATGAATTAATAGCAAAAGAGGTTAGTGAAATAGAACAAGTGCTCATTTTAGCAAAAAGTGAGTATGATTTAAAAAAGAACGAATACGAAAAAGTTAGAAGCGAGCTCTCTGATATGAGAGCAGTTTTTGCTCATAAAAAATCCACTTTGGATAATAAACTATCTACTTTTGAAACAGCTTTTTCTCGCTTGGAAATTTTAAAAAATCGCAAGAATGAGACTTCTAAACAGCGTTTAGATATTTTAGAAAAAAGTGATCGCTTGCAAAAACAAAGCGATGAACTAAAAAGTTTGGTAGAAGATAAATCTTTAAGACTAGAAGAGGTAACAGAGTCTTACGAAATCCAAAATGATCAATATCTTGATGCACGTAATGAGTTAACACAAAAACAAGTAGCTGCACGAACGTATGGCGATAGGCTTAGATCTTTAGAGTCTCAAGTAGAAGATGTGAAAAAACAGGTAGAGCGTTTGGCAAATAAGATTCGCGCAAATGAAGAATTGATAGATCAATATCAGACAGAGATTGGAGATTTTTCATCAGAGATATCTCAACTTGAGGATGATAATAAGTTGCTTGCGGATGAATTGAGTGCAAAGGAAAAAACTCTTAGTGTAAGAAAAGATGAACTTGCAGAACTCTTGATCGGTATGCAATCGAGAGAAGAAGAAGTTAAAACGCTAGAATCAAATATTAATAAAAATGATAAAAAAATTGTCGAGTTTCAGGTTCGATTAGAGCAGTATTTGGCCGATGAAGAGTTTGAAGCAAAAAATATTTTTGAAAAATATCATGTAGATTTACGAAGTGCTATTGTGTCTGAAATGGGTGGAGACTTTTCATTTGTTGCAAAATTAAAAGATCTATCTAGTGTCTATTTTAAAGAAACAGAATTAGGGAAAGAAGAAATTGCCAAAAAAGAGTACGTTTTTCAAAAATTAAGTAGCAGGGAATTAAAGGAAAAAGAGAGTAAGCTTGGTATTCATAAAGCAGAATATGCAAATTTAGGAGAAATAAATTGGCAGGCCATTGAAGATTATGAAAGGCAAAAAAAGCGTTATGACTTTTTAAAAGTTCAAGAAAAAGAGTTGCGAACCTCTCTTGAGGATTTGCAAAATGCGATTATTCATATTGACGAAAAATCTAAAAATAGATTTCAGGTGGCCTTTACTGAGGTCTCTGAGCGTTTTCAAAAGGTATTTCCAATTATTTTTGGTGGCGGGTATGCTGAATTAAAAATGGTTGGGGATCAAAATAACGACGATGAATTTGGCGTTGATATCATTGCGCGTCCTCCAGGCAAAAATATGCAAAATATTAATTTAATGTCTGGTGGAGAAAAGGCATTAACCGCCGTTAGTTTGATCTTTTCAATTTTTCTTGTAAAACCATCTCCGTTTTGTCTTTTAGATGAGGTAGACGCACCTCTTGATGATGCCAATGTTGGACGTTTTAATGAGCTTTTGCGAGAAATGAGTCAGGATTCGCAATTTATTTTAATAACCCATAATAAAAAGACGATGGAAATGAATGACACTCTTTATGGAGTGACAATGCAAGAATCAGGAGTTTCACGTGCAGTATCGGTTCAACTTCACTGATAAATTTAGAATATTAGTAATTGTTCTAAATTTATTTTTTTCATTTGCGATATTAAAAGCAGAGGTTATTTTTCCTCCAAGCTTTAAGTTATCTTTTGAGCAAGTTATAAAAAGTCAGATAACCAATAAAGAAAAGAAAAATTACGGAACACTTGAGTATCAAACTCCAGGCAAAATTCGAATGGAAATTGTACGACCTGATGTTATTACTTTTGTGAGAAACGAACAAGCTTCTTGGTATTATGTTGCTCCTTTTTTAGAAGATGAACCCGGGGAGGTAACAATTACATCAGGAAGTGATGTTGGGCTTAGTCGTTTGTTTGATCTGTTGAATGAGGGTCTTAAAAATTCGAAAAAAATTAAGGTTGTAAAAAATAAAGACCATTATCAAGTTAAAATGGAGAAAAAAACAGGTAAAGAGACTGGTGTTGCTAGTGCAAATTTGTACTTTAAGAATTTAGATAAAATCAAATTTGAAGAACTGTTTAAATTAGATATTTTTTATGTCGATGCAAGGCAAGTAACTTTAAATCTATCAGATCATCTTATTTTAAAAGATATTCCAAAAGATCGCTTCGTTTTTCAGATTCCTGCAAATACTAAAGTTACAAAATAAAATTATTTTTTTTCAGTTAATAGTTCTTCTGGGAAGGCAAATGGAATGGATTTTTCTAGTCGTAAGTATGTTATGTAATTTCTGATAATATGTTTTACATAATTTCTTGTTTCTTCATATGGAATATTTTCAATAAATTTTGCATAATCGCCATCAAATCTTTTTTGCTTCCAATTAGAAACTGCGTCTTTGCTCGCGTTATATGAAGCAACTTGTAAAACAAAATCTTTTGGAAATAATTCTGCCATCTCTTTAATGTATGCGGCCCCTAATTGAATTGCAATTTTAGGGTCATACATATCTTCAACATCGTTATAAGTAATATTATATTTTTTTGCCATGTGTTTTGCCGTTTCAGGTATTACTTGCATTAATCCATATGCATCCGCAGGGCTTCGTGCATTTTTATTAAAGGCAGATTCTTGCCTCATGATAGAATAAATATGTGCCGCAGGGACACTAAATGTTTTTGAAGTATCTCGGACGATGTTAGTAAAGGGAAGAGGATAAAATAAAAATGGCATCTGGTTCAAAAGATCATTTCTTTGCTCTGGGTTCTGGGCAGATATTAGGGCCATTGGATGATTATAATCGCCAATAAAATAGAAGAGAGGGAGAACTTTTTCCATTTCACGGTTAGAGGTATATCTTTTATAGCTGTTTCGTAAATGTTTTTGCGCCTCACTTGTTTCGTCCATTGCAATAAGCCATGCAAGAGTTGCGTCGGGAATATCATCAAAATTAATTTCTACTGTTTTATTTTCTAAAGGAGAAAAAGTTTGTTTCATTGCCCGATTTGCTAAGGCGCCATAGTATCCAAATGGATCATCTTTATAAATTTCTTCCCAAATATCCCATGCCAGGTCTTTTTTATCTACGTTAAAGAAGGCTTGGGCCATCCAATATTTAACTCTTTGTGTTGTATAAAAGTTTTGACTGTTTTCTTGTAGTATCTTGAATGATTCAATTGCATCTTGATATTTTTCGGCCATAAAAAGCGCCCATGCTTTTCTCCATCGTAATTCATCTAAAAAAGAAACATCTCTAATATTTTCTTTTAATGCTAAATCTAAGAAATTTATTGCATCATCATTATGTTTTTCTTCAATCGCAATCCCTGCCAAAACTTGATAGATTAATGCCGTCATATCTGGCCCTTGCGATGGAAATTTTAAAAGTTTATTAAGAATATTTTGTGCTTTTGCATTATTATGCTTATTCCACTCTGTTCGTGCTAAATTAAGTTGAATGTTAAACCACGCTCTTTGTAAAATTGGATCGGTTGGTTTTTTTGACAATTCTTTTTTTATAAAGTTACTTTGTTTTTGAGTCTGGATTAAATATGAAGCATTATTTCTTTCTAATTTATAAGTCATTCTTAGTCGTTCCCATGCAGACATTTTCTCTAAAAAAGAAATAGATGAGTTATTAATTATTTTTTGATATAACTTTCTTGCATCTTTAAATTGTCTATGAAATTCAAAGTCACGTGCAATGTTATACATATTATGTTTTAAATTTTGTTGTGCAAGTCTTGGAGAGACCTTATAGAGTTCTTGGAAAAAATTACTTTTAATTGTCTTATCAGTTGTGGCCTCAGCATAACTAATAATTCCTTCTAGTAGTTGTTTTACTTCTGCTCGTACTTTCTTTTGCTTGGCCAATTCTGTACTAAAAAATGTAATATAGGTTGAAAGCTGTCGATGGTGGGCCAGTTTCAATGAAGTCTCAAGATATGTTTGAGTAAGCCAGTTTGGAATAACTCTATCTTTTTTTTGCCAAATTTCTACTAATTCATGAGCATATGGTTTACATGTTTCAAGCGAACGAACCCACGCTAAATCCTTTAAAGGAAATTCTTCTTGGGCAAAAAGTTCTTTATATTTAGTACATGCAGATTCTTGTTGATTGTTTAATACATAATTTTGTGCAGCAAGATATGCTAACGCCCATGCTTTATCTTGCTCCGAAATAGATGTCGTATTTACCGCAATTTTATCTTTTAGGTCATTTTTTATTTTTGTAATATATTCTAGATTTGGTGGATAGTGATCATCATGGATAGCATTTTTTGTACTACATCCAAAAAGTAATACAAAAGCTAAAAGTATGATACAATAGATTTTGATGTTGTGATGCATAAGAAAATCTTCCTTATTTTATATCGTGGTAAAAAATTACTAACGTATATATGATTTTAAAGGAAGCTTTTATTCTTTGCAAAAGGTATAGGAAAAAATATCGATATTATTACTTAAGGAAATAATAGATGAAAACAGTATTTTTTACATCTCTTGGGTGTGCAAAAAATTTAGTAGATTCAGAAGTCATGCTTGGATATTTACAGCTTCATAAGTATGAGTCAGTCGATGATCCACAAAAAGCAGATATAATTATTGTTAATACTTGTTCTTTTATCGACATTGCAAAAGAAGAATCTGTAAACGTTGTATTAGAGATGGCCGAGTATAAAAATCCAGAAAAAGGAATATGTAATCTTTTAGTTGTTGCTGGATGTTTATCTCAGCGTTATCCAAAAGATTTAGAAACAGAATTACCAGAAGTCGATATTTTTCTTGGAACAGGGCAGTATCAAAGAGTCGTTGAGCTTATTAATCTAGCATCAAAAGGAGAGCTTTCGAGTAAGACATTTGTTGATACCCCAGAGTTTTTACCAACAGAAAATGATCCAAGAATAAATAGTTCTCCATCTTATATGGCATGGCTTAAAATTGCAGAAGGGTGTGATAGGCATTGTGCTTTTTGTGTAATTCCACAACTGCGCGGAAAAATGCGCTCTAGAACTGTTGACTCCTTAGTTAAGGAGTGTAAAAAATTGGGAAATATTGGGGTAAAAGAGGTTAATATTATCGCACAGGACTTATCGCAATATGGGAGTGATTTGAGTGCGGATAATAATCTTGTAAATTTAATTGAGCAAATTGAAAAAATAGATCAAATAAATTGGATTAGACTTTTATACCATTATCCAGACGAACTATCAAAAGAGTTTGTAATGGCGATGGCCAAGTCAACAAAGGTTTGCCACTACATAGATATGCCGATACAGCATCTTTCTGATAGCGTGTTAAAAAGAATGAATCGAAAAATAACTTATCAGCAGATAAAAGAAAAGGTATCAATTCTTAGAGAACTTGTTCCTGATATTGTAATTCGAACCTCTGTGATTGTCGGTTTCCCAGGGGAAGCAGAAGATGATTTTTTACTACTTAAAGAGCGTTTATCAGAGCTTGAATTTGATCACTTAGGTGTTTTTAAATTTTCAGATGAAGAGGAAGCGCCTTCTTATAAGTTATCAGAAAAGATTGATCCAGATATTGCAAAAAAAAGATTTGAAGAGATTTATAAATTGCAAAAAAAAATCACGCGTAAGAAAAATAAAAAACATGTTGGAAAGATCTTTGATGTGATTATTGAAGGATACCATGATGAAACAGATATGCTTATAAAAGCAAGATTTTTTGGGCAAGCCCCAGAGGTTGACGGTAAAGTGATTATTAATGATGATTTAGGCAAGACGCTTTTGCTCGGCGATATTATAAAAGTAAAGATAACAAAAGTGCTAGACTATGACTTGCTTGCAGAAGTTGTATAATGATTTGATAAAGGAATAATTACGATGAATATACTGTTGGTTGAAGATGACGAGGCCACAAAATTTGCAATGAAAAAAATATTATCTCCTTTAGGGAGGTTATCTGTTGCGTCTACAAAACAAGATGCCTTAGATATTTTAGATAAAGAAAAGTTTGATATTGCTTTTGTGGATTTAGATCTTGATGTTGAATTAGCAGGAATTGATATTGTCAAAAAGGCAAGTGGCAATCTTGTTTATGTTGTTGTGAGTAGTGGCCGTAGTGAAGATGAGTACATAAAGACTTGTTATGGTGTTGGCTGTAAAGATTATTTAACCAAGCCATTTTATGTAGAGTCACTTGATTTAATTTTAAAAAAATATAATGCAATAAAGCATTTATCTAATCATCAAGATTTTTTTGCTAAGAAATTTATCACTGCAGATAAGGGACTAATCGATAAGTTACAAAATTTAATTGATGTTATTGCAAGTGACCGGCCCGTCTTATTAGAGGGAGCAACAGGAACAGGTAAAACGCTTCTTGCAAAATTGATGCACGAGTTAGCAGGTTTACCGCTAGAAAAATTTATTCATCTTAATTGTTCAGAGATTCCAGAAAATCTTTTAGAAGCAGAACTCTTTGGACATGAAAAAGGGGCATTTACAGGAGCAGATAAGAAAAAAATAGGAATGCTTGAACTTGCTGATGGAGGGACACTATTTTTAGATGAAATTGCCACCATGCCAATCAGCATTCAAAAAAAACTACTAAGGGTGATTGAAGATAAATCTTTTTACCCTCTTGGGAGTGTGCAAGTAAAAACTTCTAATTTTAGACTTATTAGTGCGACATGTGAAAAATTGTTAGAGCAGGTACAAACTGGAAACTTTCGAGAAGACCTATACTATAGGATAGAGGGATTTAATATCGAAATTCCTCCACTTAAAGAACGACCGTCTGATATTCTACTTCTTATAAAACAATTTCAACTTGGTTCTCCAAGAAGAGTTATTTTAAGTAAAGAGGCCATTGATAAATTATTAGAATATCAGTGGCCGGGAAATACCAGAGAGTTAAAAAAAATTATTGAAATTTTAAATGTTAAAAGTAAAGGAATGATTGAAGTTGATGACCTTCCTTCAAATATTAGAGATGGGCGCCTTCTTGCTGTTGATAGATCAAATAGCTTATTACATCCTGTTTTGATTTCACAAATAGAGTCAGAAGGTCTTAGTAATGCCTTAGAAAAAATTGAAAATGAGGTCGTTGCATATTTTTATCGTAAAAATGGGGGTAAAACGAGACAAACAATTGCTGAACTCAAAATTTCAAATGCGATGTTTTATCGAATTTTGGAAAGGCTAAAAAAAGAGAGTACTTTTTAAAGGGAGATTGTTTGATGTGTTTTTATAAAATGATTTTGTCTGTATTAATTTTAGTTTGTTTTTTAGGGTGTAATGCGCAGATAACAGAAATAAAAACGAGTACAAAAGAGTTGCTTCGTCCGACACTAGAACAACTCCTTGGTAAAATAAGAACAAATAAGCTGTTGGGAGTACCAAAAGATTTAGATATAAAACTTCCTGAAATTCCCAAAATTAACAGAGATGCAAAGGCCGTAAGTGTTTATGATCCACGAAAAGAAGAGAGTAAAACTGTACAACTAAAAAGCGAAGAAGAAGAAAAATATAACTTTCTCTTTTTAAGAGAGCTTTTTTTGGCAACAAGAAGGGTGGAGCCAGATGCCTCAGAAATAAATAATTGGATGAATGTTTTGTCTCAAGGCGGAGGCAGAGAGGGGGTTTATCGAGCATTGGTATTAGATGAGATTTACGCAGGGCTTGAGAATTTTGATAGGCCAATTAATGGAACTGTACAAGATTTTATAAGTTATTACACAGAGCGATTTTTATCACAGTCGATAAAAGATGAGACTTTAAAAAAAATGAATTTTTATACACTAAAGCGGGTTATTGTAGAAAGAACGCTAGAAGTTGTTGATGAGTTACAAAAAGATCGAGAAACATTTTTAAATTGGTATGCTGTTTTTTCTGGAGAGATTGCAGCAAAATTCCCTAATGTTTGGCAAAATCATTTAAGAAGTAATCCTGAAAAAATAGAGCATAAAAAATGGGCAATGTCAGTACCTATGCAGCATGTAAAGTCTGAGATTATTTTAAAACTTCATGGTATTTTAAATAAGTTACAAAACATATAAGTAACTACTCAAAATTTTAGGGCATCTACGTCGTCAAACTTCAGGATGCTCATCGTTGCGCTGTACATACGTACAGCTCACTTGAGCACCGTCGTTTTTCTAGTAGCTGCCCCAAACTTTTGAATAGTTGATTTGCCCTAACTTTTTGAGCAATTACACATATAATACATCTAGTCCCAAAAAGGTTCGCAAGGATCTATAAAAATTTTTAAAAGTCTTTCTACCCCAAGAGCAATACCCCCAGAAGGTGGAATACCTTTTTTTAAAGCATCAAATAAAACATTGCCAGGATCATTAAAGCGGTATTTATAAATTCTCTCTTTTTCATTCATTTGATCATAAAATCGTTTTTCTTGAAGATCTAGCTTTGTCAGTTCGTTGTAGGCATTACAAAGTTCAATGCCAAAAGAGTAAATTTCAAATCTTTCACACACTCGCGTATCACTAGCTTTTAAAGTCGAAAGAGCGCTCAAGGGAGCAGGAAATTCATACAGTAGTAGAAATGGATACTCTTTTATATGTGGTTCTATCTCATGCAAAAAAAGAAGAAAAAAATAGTCATCCCAACCCAAAATATTATCACTATCATTTGGAATGTGAATGTGTGGAAAATTATCTTTTAGTAGAGAGATCATTTTTGAGCTATCTAAATATTTTAAAATATCAATATTTAAGTGCTTTAAAAGAAGTTCCTGCACGGTCATTTTTTTTAAAGTGATTTCTTTAAAGTTTTGTAATTCGTTTCTAATAGGGATATTTTTTTTTCTAAACTCTTTTAGAACGTAATTTAATAATAGCTCACAATCTGTCATTATTTCTTCGTATCTAGCATTGGCACGATACCATTCAAGCATTAGAAATTGATTTCTGTGAATATCGCTTCTTATGTCATCTCGAAAACAGTAAGACAGTGTAAAAATTTTGTCATATCCCAAGGCCAGCAACTCTTTCATGTGAAACTCTGGAGATGTGTGCAAATAGTAGTTTGTTGGGGTGCAGTTTTTGGCTGTATAAACAGCAAAAGGATGAACATGTACTTCCATCCCTGGATTTGTAACCATTGGAGGAGTTATGACTTCTAATATATCATTTTCTTTAAAAAAATTTTTAATTGTATTGCATAGTATAAATAGGTATTCGTGTTTTTTAAAAGACTTCATGTTGCTATCCAAATAACTTTAAAAATTGAATTATGAAATGTATACTTGCCTTTATCGTAAAACATATTGAGCATATTAAAGGATTTAGAGTACATGGGTTTCTTAGCAAAATTAAGAGAAAAGTTAAATTTTAAAGAAAAAGATACATTAAGTATTGGTTGGTTTGAGCGTTTAAAGAGAGGTCTTAAAAAATCTCATGAACAGGTCTGGGGAAAATTAAAAACTCTATTTACAGGAGAAAGATTAAACCATGAACAGTTAGAGGAGTTAGAGGAAATTCTTTACGGTGCAGATTTAGGACCAGTGATCGTTAAAGAGCTTGTCGATGCAGTAAAAAAAGAGCAAAGCATTGTCGATCTTTCATCATTTAAAAGCTATGCCTTTAATTTTTTTAAAAAGAAAATGGATCCAGTTCAGGAAAGACTAGATTTAAGACTACTTGATTTTAATGAATTACAAAAGTCCAACACAAAACGACCATATACAATTATGATTCTTGGGGTAAATGGAGTTGGTAAAACAACAACCATTGGAAAAATTGCAACAAAGTTAAAAAAGCAAGGGGCAAAAGTTGTTGTTGGGGCCTGTGATACATTTAGGGCCGCAGCAGTCGATCAATTAGAAGTTTGGTGTAAAAGGGCCGATGTTGAAATGGTTCGGGCCAAAGAAGGAGCAAGGCCTAGTGGTGTTGCTTATGAAGCAATGAAAATTGCTCTTGAAAGAGAGGCCGATTATTTAATTATTGATACCGCGGGAAGATTACACACCAAAGAAAACCTATTAGAGGAGCTTTCTGCAATTGAAAATAGCATGAAAAAAATAAGTGCAGACGCGCAGCGTTGTCGGCTTCTTGTTTTAGATGCAATAACAGGTCAGAATGCTATCAAGCAATCAATAGAGTTTAATAAAACAATCAATTTAACAGGAATTGTTTTTACAAAATGCGATGGATCGTCAAAGGCAGGAAGTGCGATTGGAATTATTGATCAACTACAGGTTCCTATTACATATATTGGTGTTGGTGAAAGCGTTGATGATTTAGATATTTTTGATGTTGATGAGTATTTAAAGGCGTTGTTAGATATTTAGGCCAGATAATGCTTTTTGGAAACTTACATAAATCTTTAGAATTCTTTGACTAAAGTTTCCTCATAGTTTACCATTTTAGTTAATGACTAACAGTTTGGAAAATTTAGAATTTAATGTTTTAGGATATCCTGTCAGGTTTAAACCTGATGAGGACTTGGAGCATGTGTCACCAAAAGAAGTAGTTGCACATGTGTTACAAGAAGTAGATGCGTTACAAAGCAGCATGCCGGGGCTTGAAAAGAATAAGATGTTGGTATTATTAGCACTAAAGCTTGCAGAGGATCGTTTGGTGATTGAAAAAGAATTTAAGCAAAGTGTTGAGAAATTTAATAGTATCGCATCTGATGCCTTGCAGTACATCGAAGATTCTGCTCCTAAGATAGATAATTCTAATTGATTCCAAGAAAACATTTTTTATGTGAGATAAAAAGGTGAAACCTTTAAAGCAGGAACTACGTCGCTATTTAAATGACAAAGTTAAAGAGATTCCTTTCGCTTTAAAAGGAAAAAAAGAGGCTGAACTTAGTTTTAATTTAGCTTGGCTTCTAAAAAAACTTTATCTTTTGATCAATAAAAAAACTGGTGTGGTCATTGGTGGATATTCTCCCATGAATGATGAAGTAAATTGGATGCATGTTTTAAAAAAAATAGATTTTAAACATGATTTATCATTTCCCACCTCATCAAATTCTGGGATGGATTTTTTAAAGGCATTGCCAAGTGAGCTTGTTGAGTCAAGAATTTTTGGTGCCAAAATTCTGATTCCACAGCAAGGATCTTTAAAGGTTTTTCCGGATATTTTTTTTGTTCCGGGAAGAGGCTTTGATCTTGATGGCAAAAGATTGGGAAGAGGTAAAGGATTTTATGATAGGTTTTTGGCACAAAATGAAGGAATAAAAATAGGCGTCTGCTTTGATTGTCAGCTAGATGGCCATATTCCAGTTACAGATTGTGATATAGCAATGGATTATGTCGTAACAGAGACATTAGTTGCAAACTGTAAGACTGGAATGAGATTAATTGTATAAGGAGATAAATGTGGAAATTTCAGTAACAATGATACTTGCAGGAATTTTAGTCGCTTTGTTTGGAGCAGGGCTTGGTTTTTATTTAAAACATCGAATTATGATTGCAGAGATGCAAGAAAGAAAAAAGAGGGCCGAATCAATTATTTTAAAAGCAAAAAATGAAGCATCAGAAATAAAATACAAGGCCAGAAAAGAGGCCAAAGATATTATCAAGGAAGAAAGAACACTTCTTGAGCAAGAAATGCGCCAAAAGCAAAATGAAATAAAAGATGCAGAGAAGGATTTAGCAAAAAAGGAAGTTTCTCTTGACCAAAAAATAGAGTCAAATGAGAAAGAAGCACAAAGGTTAAAACAAAAAGAAGAAGATATAGACAGGGAAAAACAAAAAGTCATAGACGAAGTAACAAAGTATAAAAACAAACAGCAAGAACTTGCCAATCAACTTTCAGTGATTAGTGGAATGAGTAGAGATGAAGCAAAAAAAGAACTTTTAAAATCGATGGAAGAGGATGCTAAAGCTGATTTTGCCAAGCTTTATCGAAGACTTGAGGAAGAGGCGAACGAAGATGCTGAAAGAAATGCTAAAAAAGTAATTAGTGCAGCAATTGAGAGATTTGCAGGCGAGTATGTTGCAGAAAAAACAATTTCTTCTGTAGAGATTCCTTCCGAAGACGTAAAGGGTCGCTTGATTGGTAGAGAAGGAAGAAATATTAGAGCTTTTGAACAAATTTGTGGAGTCGATTTGATTATTGATGATACTCCCGAGGCCGTTGTTGTCTCTTCGTTTAATGTTGTTAGAAGAGAGATTGCTAAAATGACGATTCAAAGATTAATTGCTGATGGTAGAATTCACCCAGCTAAAATTGAAGAGTTATATGAAAAATCAAAATCAGATTTCGATAAACAGTTGCGAGACATGGGAGAGAAAGCACAGATGGAACTTGGTATTCATGGAATCCATCCAGAAATTTTAAAACTTGTTGGTGCATTAAACTGGAGAACTTCTTATACTCAAAATCAATATCAACATGCAATGGAATCGGCAGCAATTGCAGGTGCTATAGCGGCAGAGCTTGGAGTAAATGTGAAGCAAGCAAGAAGGGCCGCTTTACTGCATGATGTGGGTAAAGTTTTGGACGCCTCAATGGAGGGATCACACGCAGTTGTTGGAGCAAATTTTCTGAAACGTTTTGGAGAGTCTCCAGATATTGTACATGCAGTACGAGCACATCATGATGAAGAAAAACCAGTTTCGATTTTAGCTTTTATTGTTTCTGCTGCTGATGCAATTTCAGGTGCAAGACCAGGGGCGAGAAAGGCAATGATGGAATCTTATGTTTCAAGACTTTCTGATATTGAAGCTATTGTTCAAAGTTTTGAAGGAATTGATAGTTGTTATGCAATTTCTGGAGGGCGAGAAGTTAGAGTGTTAGTGCAAAATGAGAGAGTAAATGATGAACAAGTTGTTTTACTTTCTAGAGATATTGCAAAGAAAATAGAGAGTGAGATGAGTTATCCTGGAACGATAAAAGTAACAGTGATTAGAGAGTTAAAATCTGTTGGCGTTGCAAAATAAATTTTAGGAGAAGTGATTGGAAGAAAAATTTGCTTTAGTACTTGGAGCATCTTCAGGGCTTGGCAATGAAATTTGTCATTATCTTTTATCTAAAGAATATGTTGTTTTTGGAGTAAGTAGAACAGGAGCAGATTTTGATCATGTAAATTACATCGACATCAAAGCAGATTTAAAAGAGGGTCAAGATGTCGATGCAGTTTATTCTACCATAAGAGAGAATACCTTTGTTTTAGATTTAGTTGTAAATGGTGCCGCAATTTGCAAACCATCACAACTAGAAGAAACTTCTGAGAGTTCTTTTTTAGAGCATTTACAAGTAAATACCGTCGGCGCTTTTTTAATTTTAAAACAGTTAAAAGAGTTTTTGATGGAATATCGAACTCATATCATTCATATATCATCAATTTCGGGTAAAAAAGGTTACGCAGAATTTTCTGCTTACTGTGCTTCAAAGTTTGCATTACAAGGCCTAATAGAGTGTGCAAAAGCAGAGTGGAAAGAGGAAAAAGTTAAATTTACAACTCTTTGTCCAGGGGAAATCGATACGCCAATATGGGATAAAATGGGAATAAGTGTTGATCGCAATATTATGCTGAAAACCAAAGATTTTATGCATGTGTTTTCAATGGTTGAACAAGCTCCTTGGTATTTGCAGTTTGAAGATTTAGTATTTTATTATATTAATCAAGACTAATTAATTTGTATTAATTTTAAGTTGTTAAAAAAATCTAACACAGTGTTTGATCTAAGCAGTTTTGTTGTTATTTCTTCACCGTTGTGAAAATCTTGTAATATATCTTTAGATATAGACTTTAAAAGAGCAATTATTTTTTCATTGTCAAGGTTTTGCTTTATCAACTCGTCATGAAAAAATTGATAGTAGGAAAAAATATATTCTAGCTTCTCTTTTAATGAAAGTTCTTGTTGCAAAATAAATTCTTTTGCAAGCCAAGGAGCCTTTAAAGCACCGCGAGCAGGCATTACGCCTTGGCAATTTGTTTCTTTAAACATTTTGTTAATGTCAGTTAAATTCCAAATGCCGCCATTGCCAATAATCGTGGTTTTTGAGAGATATACTGCTTCTTTGATATGAAAAAGACTGTTTTCGCCAGAATATATTTTTGTTCGAAGTCTGCCATGAATGGTAATGGCGTCTACGTCAATAGTGTTTAAAAGATTTATAATTTTTAAAAAATTTTCGTCATTATCTCCACCAATTCTTATCTTAACGGAGAGATGTTTTGAAAAATTTTGTCTTAGCCTTGTTACAATATTTTTTAAGTCATCTAAGTTATCTAAAAGATATGATCCACCCTTGTTGGAATAAACTTTCTTTGATGGACATCCTGCATTTAAGTCTAAAAAATTGATTGGAAGAGTATTTAAGTGGTTACAAAAATTTTCTAGTTTAGAGTTTTTGTCTGCCAAAATTTGCACAACTGTTTTTTTGATTTGCAAAGAATTTTGTAGATTTTTTTCTCCTATATGTTTTTCTATTGACTTTAGCGAGTCGTCTGATGCAGAAGATACACGAAAAAAGTCAGTAAAAAGATAGTCCCAATCTTTAAAAATGTTATTAATTGTATTTCGATAAGCAGGGCCCGTAATGCCTTCTAGTGGTGCAAAGATAAGTGCGTTTTTTTTTAATATCAACTGATTTAACCTTTAAACAATATCCATTGAAAAGTATACGTTCAAGTGATATTATATCTTTTCTAGAAAAGATAACAAAGGATTTTTGTATAAAATGGAATGGATAATAATCTATGAAGTTGTTCTTCTTTGTGTGTTCTTAAGTCTCTCCTTTTTTTGTTCTATTTCTGAAGCGGTACTTATGTCTCTTGGGGTTGATAGAGTAGAGCAGTTGATTGAAACTAAGCAAAAAAGTGCAAAAACGTTGCGTTTTGTAATGGAAAAGTCTAATGAGATTTTGACTACGATTTTAATTATTAATACGTTTGCAAATATCGTTGCAGGAAGTGTTGTGACAACACTTACGATGCATCTTTTTAATAGTGAAAAATATGTGGCCTATATGCTTGGGGCCACAACTGTTATAATTTTATTTTTTGGAGAAATTGTTCCAAAAACAATAGGGCGTGCACATAGTGAAAAATTAGCTGTTTTTGTTTTTACTATTTTAAGATTTTGTTATTATCTTTTTTATCCTCTTGTAGAAACAATAATGTTATTTGCAAAAATTTTATTAGGTGATCGGGTTAATTTGCGCGGAAAGCTTGTAACGACTGAAGAATTAGAATATATGGTTAGCAAGGCCCAAGAGGATAAATCAATTGATTCTAAGCAGATTAATTTTTTAAACTCTATTTTGGAATTTCCGATGATAAAAGTTAAAGATATTATGATTCCTCGATCAAAAGTAAAATATTTAACAACAGATAGCGAGTATGATGATGTTATAAAATCGATTAAAAACGATGCGCATAGCAGATATCCTGTTTGTAAAGATGGTCTTGATGAAACCGTTGGTTTTTTACATGTAAAAGATTTGGCATTTATAACAGAGAGTGACAGAGTAAAATTTAATATTACAAAACACCTAAAAACGCCATTTTTTGTCTATGAACACATGAAAATTCAAGCAGTTTTTGATCATATGAATCGAAAAAAAGTTCATTTGGCCCTTGTGAAAAATGAAATGGGAATGGTCGTGGGTGTTGTTACTCTAGAAGATATTATTGAAGAAATTTTTGGAGAGATCCACGATGAACATGATCTTGATGAGGCCGCAAAAAACGAGAGAGATTTGGGAACAAGTTTAACAGAAGGACTTTTAATCGATTCGAGTGTTTCGGTCAGAGAGCTTGTTACGGATTATAAAGTATATCTAGAGCAAGATGATAGTTATTCAACATTGTCTGGTTTTATCCTGTATTTATTAGGTAATCAATTTCCAAAACAAGGACAAATTGTTGTCTGGGAAGGATACTCTTTTGAACTTGTAAAAGTAGAAAATGCCTCTATAAAAAAAGTTGTTATTAGAATTAGTGATATGGAAAAAGTTGCCCAGTTAGAAGAAAAATTTAAAAGTGCGTGATACTTTTTGTGACGCGATAACCCACAAAAAGTATTACGCATCCATTCGTTACGCACCCATTCGCCCCCCATTCGGCAAAAAAGTTCAGCGATTCGCCTCTGCTTTATATCAAGGTATAATGGTCTAAGGGGTTGTGTGTCTACGCTTGACCACAATTTGCAGATTGATCTAAAAAGGGAGAGCATCGTTGCATTTTTTTATAGCGGCCCTATTTTTATTTTCCTTTAAAGCTAACGCCCTGATTGGTTTTGAAGATGCAGTATTTCCAGAACTTGCAACAAGTGGTCGTGCACTTGCGATGGGTAATGCATTTTTAAATAAAGTTGATGATAGTTCATCTGTTTTTTATAATCCTGCCGGTCTTGGAACGGTTCGATATTCTCACTTCCATCTAAGCAATTTTCATATAGAGACAAATAAAGGCTGGATAAAAAATGGCACAGGAGGAGAGATTGAAAAAATTGCAACAGACTTTCCCAAAAGCTTTAGCCTAGATGGTCAAAGAGAACTTTTATTAAATAATAAAGGTGTGATGATGCACTCGCGCTTTCACGTGATGCCAAATATTACTACGCGATTTTTTAGTGTTGGATATCTTTTGAGTCAAAGAACAAGAGCAACAATAGATAAGGATGCAGATGCTCTATTCGAATATGCTGATAGAAGAGATCATGGTCCTTACGCTGGTTTAAACCTTTCTTTGTTTGGTGGGGTTTTAAAGTTTGGTGGATCTGCGATCTATTTACAAAGAAAAGAAGCGATAGGAGAGCAAAATGCCTTACAAAAAATAGATCTGCAAGATTCTGATTATAGAAAAGGTCGGGCCGTAATTATCACTGGTGGCTCAAGACTTACTTTGCCTATAACATTTCTTCCAACCTTTTCTGCAGTAATTCACAATGCGACAGGTAAGAGATTTACTGAATCTGGTGCTGGTGCACCATATCCAATTCATAGAACAATTGATGTTGGATTTTCTATAACCCCCCAAATTGGTCAAACCACAAGACTACATTTAGAGGTTAATTATAAAGATGTAACAGATATATATTCAGATGTTGATACATCAAGAAAATTACTTTTAGGGGCAGAGTTTGATCTTGCTAGAACAATGTTTGTTCGTTTTGGGTATGGTGATGCGTTTGGCTCTGCGGGTCTTGGTATTAGGACCAGAAAGTTAGAGTTTGATTTAACGACTTATGCGGTTGATGGAACAGGTAGTTCCTTTAGAGGAAGTGAAGATCGACGATTTGCTCTTACCATCTCCTCTGGCTTTTAAATTAAAAGTATCACGCACCATAGATACCAGGGAGGTCGGTTGTTGATTTCATTGTTAATAAAAGAAGGAAAAATATAATCCATAATTTTTTGAGTTTATCAATTTGAAGCGTTGAGACAATTACAATTAAGAGCATAAAAAAATCATTTGGCAGTGGAGAAGTTTTTAAAGATAGATTTGCACACCACTGCATAAGTTCAACAAATACTCGCATCAAAAATTCTATAATGCTTTCTGGTAGAAAATTGTGGAAGAAAAAATAGATTACAAAGATTGGAAATAAAATTGTAAAAATATTTGTAAGAAGAAATCCAAGCATAACACCTACAAGCGTTACGGCTTGCCCAGTCATACAAGAGACAATGATTTGTCCGCCAAGTATACCAAAAAAAATATTAACAGGAGATCTTTTTTGGCGCTCAACACAAGAAATGATTGTTCCTAAAAATAAAAAACTGTAAGTAAAGCTAAATGGAGATGCTTGATAGCTTCCAATAAAAAAATCGATTACAAATGTTAAGTAAAACGAAAGAATTAGTGCATGTTTGTTAATGAAATTAAAAAAGTTTAAATCCAGAATCTTTTTTTTTAAGAAAAAATGAAAAAAGCGCATGATGGCAATTCGTTTTAATGAAAACATGCCATCCAAAAAAAACGGAAAGCAGTTAATACTTAAAGTGATAAATGTCGCTAAATTTTTTGATAGTTTTGAAATAAAAAGAATAAGAGGGTATAGCATACATAAAAAAGCACTAAAGTGTACTCCTGAAGGAGTAAAAAGGTGCATACAGGTTGTTTCTTTATGTGCATTTTTAATCTCTTTTTTTATTCTTACTTTTGCTCCCGTAACATAACTAGTTAATAGTCGAGCGTATTCCTTGTTGGAAAATTTTTTAGAAATAGATTTGTATTTACCCTGAACCCATTTAGGAGTCTTATATTTATAGCTACTTACATCAATACTTGTAATAAAATACAAAAAAATTATAGATATTAGATATATTGGTAGTAGTCTTGTGAGCATAAAAATTTTTCAGCAAGTAGGTAAAAATGACAAAAAATCTTAACTGCTTATAAATAAAGAGCTAAAACAGTAGAAAATATAATTTTTTAGGAGAAGGCTTGTGAATAACATAATAGAGCGAGCAATTTATGATGATATTGGAGCATATTTTAAAGAGGATGATTTAGCGAGAAATTTATATTATACGGTAAGTCTTCCCAACGATTTGGTAGAGTGTCGTCTAAAATTTAAATCAAAGATAAAAGTCGCAGGACTACCTTATTTTGTTGCCGCCTTTAATTATTTAAGTCATCAAGTTTTAGATTACGATCTATTCTTAAAAGAAGAAGGAACTTTAAAAGCAAATGGCGATGAGATAATTTTTCATCTCCCGTTCTCCGTTGCCTTAACCGGAGAGAGAATTGCTCTTAATTTACTTCAACACGCTTCAAGCATTGCAACATTTGTTGAAAAGTTTGTTGTTAAAGCAGAATTTTTAAATATAAAAATTCTTGATACAAGAAAAACATTGCCAGGTATGCGTTTGATTGAAAAGTATGCTGTTAGAATTGGTGGTGGATTTAATCATCGATTAGGTCAAACAGATCTTTGGATGATTAAAGATAATCATAAAGAGTTTTTTGGTGGGATGAAAAATGCGCTATCATTTTTTTATTCAATGCAAAGTTTTTATAATCCAATAGTTGTAGAAATTCACTCTTTAACAGAGCTTGAAGAAGCAATTTCTTTAAATGTAAAGCATGTGATGCTTGATAATTTCTCTGTTGTAGATGTGCAAAAAGCTGTGGCAATAAAACCAGATAATATGACATACGAATGCTCCGGTGGAGTAAGACTTGACTCTATTGAAAAATATTTAATTCCAGGTGTTGATGCAATAAGTGTTGGGGCCTTAACTTATGCTGCCCCACCAGTAGATATTTCCCTAAAGTATAAAAAGGTTTAAATATGGGACACTATTTTTTTGACGTAACAATTATAGGGCCAGGCATTGCTGGTTTGACTGCGGCCATAAAACTTGCCGAAGCAGGATTTAGCGTTGGAATTATTAGTCGAGAAAAAGACCCTTTTGTGGCCAATACAAATTACGCGCAAGGTGGAATAATTTTTCCATCAGAAGATGATCTTTTATTAAAAGATGATATTATGCGCGCAAGTAGTAAAACATCTAATCTCGAAGCAATTGATGTTATCACAAGACGCTCTGGAAAAATTTTAAAAGAAATTCTTCTTGATAAAGTGCAAACAGATTTTACTAGAGACGAACAAGGAAATCTCGCTTTTACTAAAGAGGCCGCACATTCTAAAGCAAGAATTATTTTTAAAGGTGATTATACAGGAAAATCAATTCACGAATCTTTATTAAATGCTTTAAAAGATAAAACTCGCTTTCCTACAGTTTCGTTTTTACATGCACATACTGCAATCGATCTTTTGACTCCAGGACATCATGGAATTTCTATTAAGCAGCGTTATGAGCAAGATCAAGTTGTTGGGGTCTATGTTTTAAATCAAGAAACAGGAGCTGTTATTAAAGTTTTATCCAAGGCAACAATCTTGGCAACAGGTGGTGTTGGATCGCTTTATCTTCATCATACAAATGCAGAAGGAGCTAGAGGAGATGGGCATGCCATGGCCGGGCGAGCTGGAGCAAAAATTAGCAATATGGAGTTTATTCAATTTCATCCGACAACTCTTTTTGGAACATCGGGAGGAAGACGTTTTTTAATATCAGAGGCGGTAAGGGGAGAAGGTGGTATACTTGTAAACTCTAATGGAGAGGCCTTTATGGAAAAATATCACGTTGATAAAGAGTTGGCCCCGCGTGATATTGTTGCAAGAGCTATAGTCGAAGAAACAATAAAAACGGCTCATGGGTGTGTTTATCTAGATATTTCTCATAAAGATGGAGATTGGCTAAAAAATAGGTTCCCAACGATTTATAAGCACTGTCTTGAAAATAATATCGATATTACAAAAACAGCAATTCCAGTTGTGCCTGCCGCACATTATAGCTGTGGAGGTGTCAAAACAGATATGAAGGGGAGAACCTCTTTAAAAAATTTGTATGCAGTTGGAGAGGTTGCTTGCACAGGTCTTCATGGTGCAAATCGCTTGGCCTCAACTGCACTACTTGAGGGTCTTACGTGGGGATATTTGGCCGCTGAAGATATTATTAGCGAATCATTAAATAGGAGTCTTTATAGTGCGGATAAAATTAAAGATTGGGAATCTCTTGGTAATGCAGAGTGTGATCTGGCACTTATTCAGCAAGATTGGTTAACGCTTAGGCAAACGATGTGGAACTATGTTGGACTTATTCGTACAGCAGATCGTTTAATCAGGGCACAAGCGATGTTTCGCGAATTAAATGATGAGATCAAAAAATTTTATAAAAATGCAACTCTTCATGATGCCTTAATTGGTCTTAGAAACGCGGTCGATGTTGGGTTTTTGGTTGTTAATGCTTCAATGATTAATAAAGAGTCTGTTGGATGTTTTTATCGTAAGAACTAAAAAGCAAGCTTCTCAAGCCAGGTAATTAAGTTTTTTACTTGAATTCCATCTTTGGTTGAATATTCTCTTCTCAGGTTTAAAACTAATTGAACAGATTTAAAATCAGCATTGAGTTTTTCTAAATGAGGTCTAAATATAGAAAAGCTTTTAGATGGAGTGTCATCAGATGTTTTAACTTCGATCATAATGATAGGCTTTTTATTATTGCAAATTAAAAAATCAATTTCATGTTTTTGCTTATTTCGCAAAAAATGTAGAGAATAATCCTCTCCCAAAAGATCATTTCTTAAAGAGATTTCTTTGTACAGCGAGAGTGCAACGAAATTTTCCAATTTTGCCCCATCATTTTCAATTCGAGGAAAATCATAGAAGTAATATTTCGGCGCTTTTTTTATAGATTGTATGATATTTCTTGAATACGGTGTAACTTTAAACAAAAGGTAGGAATTTTCTAAAATTCCTATCCATCTTTTTACTGTTTTATCATCGGTCAAAAGATCTTCCCTTAAAGAAGAATATGAAATTGTTGATCCAACTTTGTCTTTCATTAATTCAATAAGCATTTCTAAGTCGGAAATTTTTTTTATAGTTTGAAGTTCAATAATATCGTCTTTTACAATTACATCTAAATGAGTTTTTCGCCATTTTTTATAAAAGGCCAGTGAATTTTCTAAATATGGTTCAGGAAAACCAGAAAAGTTCATTAGCTGTCTAAAATTTTGTTGAGCATTTTGAAAATTGTTAAGTGCAAGTTCTTTTAGATCAAAGGGAAATAGTTGGTATGTGAAATATCTTCCGGCCATTGAATCACCAACCTTTCGAAGAGTATTGAGCTTCGCACTACCTGTAACAATAATTTTTTGGTTACTACCGGTATCAAAAATGCCTTTAAGCCACAATTTCCAGTTTTTCATTTTATGAATTTCATCAAGAATTAAAATTTTTTTTTCTCGATCCCATGTTTCTTTTATAATCTTTTTTCGATCTTCTTTTCGATCATAGTTAAGATATTCGATAGAATTCCCTAAACTTTTTGCCAAGGTTGTTTTTCCACTCTGTCTTGGGCCAGAGATAAGAATAATTTTTTTTGATAAACTTTTTATTAATTCATTTTGTAATTCACGCTGTATAAGCATATTTTTATCCATTAATTTTTAATAAAATTAGACCTAATTTTATGCTGTAACTTTTTCGGCGTCAATACCGAAAAAGTTACAGCTTTTTCGACGTCAACACCGAAAAAGTTTATAAACAGGATGTTTTGTATGCCGACGAAGCGCTGGATGCGCGAGAGTCGGCGATAAACAGGATGTTTTGTATGCCGACGGGCCCAGGATGGGCGTAAAGTTGGCGATAAACAGGATGTTTTGTATGCCGACGGGCCCAGGATGGGCGTAAAGTTGGGTTAAGCAACATTTTTTCTGTAAAATTATAACTCCTATATTCTTCAAATCCTAA